>JAHEEB010000042.1:0-5350 GCA_024640925.1 Bacteroidota bacterium
GCAAAGTTTACCCAATAGTGTAACATGGCATTCTGAACGGAATCATCCTGGGGTCTAAACAATGGTCCGGTACCTAATGTAGCATTTTCCCAGTTATTAAACACGTAAAACAACTCCATTCCATGGTAACTTCCCAATTCGGCCAATGATGGAATCGAATGTTTATGGGTAAAAAAGTACCTCCAAACAGGTTCGGTTTGATTTTGACTAACACATTGTGCGGTTCGCCTTGTTGCAGATGTAAATTGAGCATCGGTAAGCAACCCGATATACGATTGTTTTGCCTGCTCATTATCAGTACCCGGAGGGTAGAGTGCATTGGCTTGAGATTCCAACGCTTCAGGAACAGTAGATTTTATTAAAGCGGTTACCATAAACGGATATACTGTTGAAGGCGCGGAAAGACTCATTTCTTCGGAGTTTGTTCCAATTAGTAATGGCACTTTATTAAATGTTCCATTTTGGAAATTTTGATTTGGAAAATCGCTGAAAACAACACTATCAACAACAGAAAGCCACTCCAATCCAACGGTCCCGCCACTTAATGGGGGTGTTTCGTATTTTACTAAAGTATCGCTTGGCAGCGAACGCATATAGGCTATTCGCTGAACATCTGTACCCACAACCGTAAAGCTATCTGCATAAGCAATTCCTTTATTTTTTGAGTTATTATAATCATCGACTACTGGAATAGCACTTTGAATACAAGCACGCTGAAATAAACCAGCGGCTAAAGGAGTTGTTAGCAAATTACCAACATTTATTCCACCTGCACTTTCACCAAAAATCATTACTTTATTAGGGTCGCCACCAAAGTTTGCAATATTATTCTGTATCCATGTTAATGCTAAAATTTGGTCAAGTATTGCATAGTTACCGGAAACGCCATTAACATTCTCCGGTTCTAATCCTGGATGAACCAAAAAACCCAAAGGACCAAGCCGATATTGAATAGTAACGACAACCACATTTCCTCTTTCCGACATATTTTTACCAAAAAACATTTGGGTGCCACCATTTTCCTCACTCGCACTTCCCTGCTGGTTGCCTCCGCCGTGTATATAGACCATTACAGGTCGACTTCCTGCATCAATTTGAGGCGTCCATATGTTTAAGTAAAGACAATCTTCGTTGCCAATAATCGTATCGTTGACCCCACCCTGATCAAATTTTTTTTGAGGACAAACAGGTGAATAACTTGTTGTGTTTATTGTTCCTGACCAATTATCGGGATTTTGAGGAGCTTTCCATCTTAATTCGCCAACAGGTGGTTTGGCAAAAGGTATTCCTAAAAACTGATACACAGTGCCATTTAAACTACCTTTTATTTGACCAAATTGAGTATTAACAGTTTGTGCATTTATTGATGTATAGCCACAGGCTATTGTTATTAATTGAAGTATTAATTTCATTTTCATAGCCTACCGTTTTTCTTTTTATATTTTCTCTTCTTTTGTTAGCTCAAATATCCATGTCAATTTCAAGGTTATAACCATTCATCTTTTAGTTTTGTTCTATTAAAATTATAACTAATATTCTAGTCTAACTACTTTTGCATCCAAATAACGTCAAATTGTTTCCCATTCTTTTTAATAATCTTTTCAAATCTTCCACATTTTTTAAATCCATATTTTCTATGAAAAGCAAGATGAGAAAAACCTATCTTTATATTAAAGATTTAATTAAATATTTGGGTGACTCAATGTACCCCTGTCTGTAGTAAAATTTATGAGCTTTTTCTCTGCGGGAATGACAATGGACTTCAATTCTGTCGCAATTTCTTGATTTAGCAACCTGTTCACAGTATTCTTCCAGGATTTTACCTACTCCTTTGCTTCTGTAATTTTCATCCACCGAGAAATAACTTATTCTTGCGAAATCTCCTTCTAATGCAATCTGAGGAATAAAATGAATGGAAATAAAAGCAACAACGGATTCCTGATCTTCAGCAACAGCCAAAATTTCATTCGGATCGTTCAATAAATTTCTTATTTTCTGTTCAATAAAGCTACTTGTATTCGGATAATCTAATTGAGTAATTAACCCGACTATTTTATCGCAGTCGGAAAGCTGTACGTTTCTTATTTTCATTTTTCTTTTTTAATATAAACGTAGATTATTTTTCGACTGGTTTATAACGCGATTTCTTAAAAAAGTATAAAAGGTTTCAATGAGCCCACCACATGGAAGATATGAATACAGATTCAAAAACAGCTGCTGCGAAACCACTTACCAAAAATGCCCTCCACCGAACATGTCCTCTCAGCACACCATAGCGAACAACAAAATAAAGAAGAACAAAGAACAATACACTTGTCACAAGTCCCGGAGAATATTCCCTGAAGTAATATGTGGAACCTATATGAAATAAAGCATTAAAAACCCGCTCCCAGAGGAAGGCCATGGGAAAAATAGCTACCTTATTGCCCAGCCAATCATACAATATATTGCTGATAGCTATAAGAGTTAGCCAAATGGCATTCGCTTCAAAGAAGTCCGTTATTTTAAAACCTGCCCAGAAATGCCTTTGAATAAAAGGAACAAAACCTCCTCCCATAAGAGTTTCGTCCATAACGTGTATGGCAAAAGCAGCAAAGTTTAACCAAAATATAAAGGTCAGGATATCGTTTTTTTTCGTTTCCATATCTTTTCCTCCTTTAGAATGTTTTTATTGCAGGTTCATTCAATATGCAACTAACATTATTATCCTTAAATATCTGATTGTATATTTCTATTATAGCAGATTATTCATCGAGCTGAGTCTTATAAGCAACTGAATAGGTTTTATCGCAACTGGTGTGGGTTATTGGGTGTATTTTTTTTGCATTCCTTGCATAAAATGACGAAGGAACTGATCGTTACACGCACGGTATTGGCTCTGTTCGGGTTTTCGGAAAAAAGCACTTAATTCGTGTTTGCTTATGTTCATCTCAGCCAGCTTAAAAATCTCAAGAATATCATCATCTTTAAGGTTTAGCGCTATTTTTAATTTTCTGAGAATAATATTATTATTTAATCTTGTTTCGGCAGTGGGTTTTTCTCCATTTTTTTTGCCGCGTTTATCGATAATTAAACCATTTAAGAAAATAGCCAGTTGATTATCATTAAGAATGAGATAAGCAGGATCATCCTCTTTTTTTAGCCAATCGCTAATTTGAGCACGAGTTACCTGATGACCAGCCAGGGCAAAAACCTCAATCATTTTCGAATCGTTGAAATTGAATGTGTAACGAATGCGGCGCAGTATATCGTTATTTGTCATCTTAATAAAATTTGTTTCAACAGCTTTTTAAAAATGGTTATTCTCTGGGTTAAAGGTATTATATACTAAATAGAAATGCTAATCGATTATATCCATTTTGTTTGTTTTTCTTAAAAGCGTATCATCAAAGGCAAATTAAACTTCTTATCAGATGTCTTTGAATTTGGTTAATTTTGTATTAATACATACTTTTCCTCATGATTCTTAGCCATGTTATTCCGAAAGATTTTATTACTATTAAGAATATATATTCGTCTCTTCATTCAAGAAATTATAGAACTTTTTTCATTGGACAAAGCATCTCTCTTATTGGCACATGGATGCAAAATGTTGCCTTGAGCTGGTTAGTTTATCGTATAACAGGTTCGGTCTTTTTACTGGGATTAATCGGGTTTACCAGCCAGATACCGAGTTTTATTCTTTCACCCTTTTCGGGGGTTTTAACAGACAGGTATAACCGCAAAAATATTATGTTGCTTGCCCAGGTGCTATTTATGTTGCAATCATTAACAATGGCGCTATTGGTACTTTTTAATGTTGTTGAAGTATGGCATATTATTGTTTTGAGTATAGTCTTTGGAATTATCAGTGCATTTGATGCGCCTGCCAGGCATTCCCTAGTAATCGATCTTATCGATAAACCAGAGAACCTGGGAAATGCAATTGCTTTAAATTCGGCTATTTTTAATGCAGGCAGGCTTATTGGCCCGGCAATCGCCGGAATGACTATTGCCCTTGTAGGAGAGGGGATTTGTTTCTTACTGAATACAACCAGTTTTATAGCTGTAATTATTGCTTTATTGCGTATCAGGATTAAATTTAAACCTCTTGTAAACAAAGCTGCAAGGTTTAAAGAAAGCTTTGTTGAAGGATTTAAATACACTTTTCAATCAGTACCTATTCGTACATTGATTTATTTACTTGCAATTCTTAGCCTTGCCGGGTTCCCATTTTTAATTCTTCTGCCTGCTTATGCAAAAGAAATTCTTCATGGTGGTTCCGATACGCTTGGATTTCTAATGTCGGCGCTTGGGGCAGGTGCTTTTATGGGCGCGTTGTATATGGCCGGACGCAGGTCGGTTGTGGGTCTTGCAAAGCTGATATCGGTATTTTGTCCATTAATGGGAATAGCAATAGCAACTGCTTCTTTTTCTGAATCACTGTTTTTCTCATTGGGGTTGTTTTTTATCGGTGGCCTTTCCTTGATATTATCGCTCGCGTCTATTAACACCATGATACAAACAATTGCTGAAGAAGATAAACGGGGTAGAGTTATGAGTTTTTATGCTATGGCCTTAATGGGGACAACTCCAATAGGCAACCTTATGGCTGGTGCTATAGCCAGTAAGGTAGGAATATCTTATACTTTGCTTATAGGAGGATTAATAACAGTACTTGCTGGCATTTGGTTTCAATGGAACAGGAAAAAATTGAGGAAGTTTATACGACCGATATATGTGAACAAAGGAATATTACCACCACAAAATGAATTGTAAGTACCATGGGTGAAATAGAACAAATAAATTATGCTGTGGAGAAGTCTTAATGTTCTATATAAAAAGTTTACAATTCTCCGGTTATCCTTTTTTACGAGGACTACCTTTTTTTTCCAGGAAAACTTTTCCGGTTGTATTCAACATTTTTCAGTGAAAACCGGCCATAGACAAAATCTTTCCCTGGTCGATGATAAATAACACTTGATTTTGAAGCAAGCCTTATTCCGTTAAAATCTTTATAATCCGATAGAGGTGTTGACCAGGGATAGTTAAAATATGTTTTTCCATCGGCACATTCAAACCGGTCATAACTGATAAAGTTTGTGAGCTCGCCTTCCTCGTTAAAGAAAAGGGTTGCTGTTATAGAAATATTTCCATTTGTGAAACGGGCCTTAACCGTAAAATCATCAAGTCTTTTCCATTCAATGGTCTTGCTAATAAGTGTTGCAGGGGCTACCAGACACATATCGTTAAAAATAGTAACTGTTTCAGCCAGGTTCATCTCAGGACCTTTGGCATCAACAACCTTAATCATACCAGCAAGATTAACCACCATTGATGCAGTGCTGTCTTTGTATAAATGCAGGCTATT
>JAHEEB010000042.1:5360-9551 GCA_024640925.1 Bacteroidota bacterium
ATTGGAATTAATTCCTGCTTTGCGGGTTCTTGTATAAAGAACGCGAATAGGCTCGTAATAAAAATTGTATTGTTTCGATTTAAATTTCATCCAGCCTTTATTCTCTTCCTTCCTGATTTGGCCTTCGTATTGGACATTGGCACTTATTACTTTTGGCTTGCCAATTACACCAACATACCGAAGGTAATTTTGTACAGGCTTTGGTAAGTGCTGGATATCGTTTTCAGTAACAATCCCGGGATCAGATTTTATTACCTGACCGAAACCTGTTGTTATTTCGTTCCGATAGGTTTTCTTTAAATTTTGTGATAAGTGAAGAGGACGCATAACTTATTAAAAATGAAAATTGTTAGTAGTGGTTTTTTCATCAGGTTCCAAGTTCAACCTAATGATTACAAAGGTATCTGTTTAAAAATTAAAATATGTGATTTATTACATTAAGTTTTCATCATTTACCTTGAAACAATAAAAAAATATGATGGTCATCTTTAACCCAGGTTAATCAAATTAAGTAAAGTTAATAAGAGAAATACTGCGCATTAAAAAAAAAAGATATTGTTTTTCTTAACATGGATGCATGTAGTATCGTAAAAAAATTTATGTTCTAAAATAGGTGCATGCTAAATTGAATAATTATTATCAACTAAAGAAAGGAATACCTTCTTAAATAGCAAATATATTAATCCTATGAAAAAAAAATCATGCAAATCAATCAGAAAAATCATCATCTTTTTTTTCTTTTTAACCTTTATTCCTTTTAAATGCATTGTTCCGATGGTATCAGGCCAGTCGGTAGTTTATATCGATCCTTCTTATTCAGGAGGATCCAATGATGGCAGCTCCGATCATCCTTATACTTCTTGGGCAAATATCCCAAAGTTTTCAGACAACACATCGTATCTGCAAAAAAGAGGTACTTACGATACTATTCCGGAACAGATTGCAATTAAGCTAAAAACAGGTACGACATTTGGTGTATACGGAATAGGTGCGGACTATGCTCATTTACATAGTAAGCACACAAATAATAATAAAGGAGGCACTTTTGTCCTGGAAGCTTGCAGAAATTGCATGGTAGATGGATTTCATCTTACTTCTAATTATTGGGGTCCGGAATACAATACTTATGGTGTTTATATTTTGGATATAACAAGTGGAAGCTCAGACTTTATTTCGAAAAACATTCTAATTGAAAACTGTTTGATCGAAAAGTTTACATGGGGAATCAGGATGATGGCCATTGGCAGGAGCCTTTTAGACTCAGTAAGAGTAGAAAAATGCACTATTCAGAATATCTTTTGGGATGGAATGTTTATTCAAGGATGGACTGGAGGAAAAGAACTGCATGGAGTTGATATAAACAATTGTTATATAACGAAAGTAAATGCAGCAGTTGAATATTATGAGAACCGTGGAGAACCTGAAAACGTTACTGAGTCAAATTGCGGGGGTGATGGAATCCAAATATCACAGCTGGTTGATGGTTGGAGAATTAGGAATACCATAATTGACAGACGTAACTCGGGTCTTAAGTTTTGTATTATCCATGGCGATGAAATAGGAACCCGCACTTGTGGTGGCACAATCGAAAATTGCACCATATATGCACCAGATAAATCCTATGGTGGTGCTGCCTTTTATCTTTCTATTCTTGATACAGTAAATATGCGAAATAATAAAGTTTATGGAAATAGTAATGCTGCCGGAATTTTATTACGATGGAGTACGGTTCTGAATTGTTCCTACAATACTTTTTCGGGATTTACAGGTGCAAATGGATATTCTTATACTGTACTTAATGTACAATCCGACAAGAATGCCATGGCTGTTAAAAATAAAATTCAGAATAATACTTTTTATAATAATGAGTATGCTTTTAACAGATGGCAGGGCAATGATTTGTTTGATATAAAGAATAATATATTTTGTAATGTAACGGTTCCCTTTTACGATACTTCAGGTGTTATGAAGGATTATAACATATATTACAACGCTGATAGCAAAGGGACTGAAGCTAATTCAATAGTTGACAAGGATCCCATGTTAAATGGACCATCTAGTGGAGATTTCAGATTACAGGAGGATTCTCCTTGCATAGATGCCGGAATTAATCTGGGGTATTCTGCTGATATTGCAGGCACAATATTGCCCCAGGGTAACGGAATGGATATTGGTGCATATGAGTATGTTCAAATTAGTGGGGTTTCTGTCACTCAAAGTTTAATCAAATTCTATCCAAATCCGACACACGATAATTTTACTATAGAAACAGAGAACCCTATATCTCTTAAAATACTGGATATTAAAGGGCAAATATGGATAGATACAAAAGTAAGTCCAGGAAAAACTATTATCCCTGTAACCATGAACCCAGGATTATATCTGATAAAAATTACGGATTCATATCATACTATTCAAGATACCAAATTATCCGTTTATTAACAATAACATTCCAAAATCTAAAACTTTATCACAATGAAACCTTTCAACTTGAAAACAAACAAAAGATTGATTAAAATCTTTTATTTTCTTATTAATTGTGCGTTTGCATTAACAATAAGTCTTAACGGCCAGGATACAATTTATATTGATCCTTCCACATCATCTCTTACCCAAGATGGTTCTGAAGCAAATCCATACGCTTCTTTAAACATGGTTACATTCGATGTTGGAAACACCTATCTTATTAAAAGAGGAACGACACTCAACTCCGAGGGGATATCTATAGCCTCCGATAGCATTTTAATTGGGGCTTATGGAGACTCGGATTTACCAAGGCCAAAACTCATTTTCACAAACTCCGGAAAAGCTATTAATATTGAAGGTGTTGAACTGAAAATTCAAAGTCTGGAGGTGATTGCCGGTAACCCTGATATAATGTCAGAAGTTATTTCAATAAGAGGTCGAAGTTCGACTTCTTTAACCCGACATGCCATAATTGACGATTGTTATCTGCAGGGAGGCTGGCATACTATTGGTGCTTCGAACTATACAAGGTTGGAAATTACACGATGTAACATCACAAAAATGGTTTACGATGCTATGTATCTTTCCTATAACGATACCATTGTTATAAGGAATACGAATGTATATAATGGAGCACGTTTATTTGAAAATCAGACAAATTCCGATTGTATTCATACAGAGAGTTCTGCTCAGATTTACCTTGATAGTGTATATTCGAATCATGCTTCTTTTCCTGGTAAATTTGCCCTTATCACAAATGGATATGATAGTGTTTCGGTAAAGAATTCTACATTCATGGGTAATCCTTCGAATGCTGCCGTTTATATTGGTGGTGGCCCTGATTTTTATATGGAAAACTGTAAAGTAATAGGTGGGGACATAGGTTTATGGGATTTTGTCAACACCTTAGTGGTAAAGAACAGTGTGTTTATAAATCAGTTAAGTAACTCTATATTTCAGGGTGGAGACAAATATATTTACAACTGTGCTTTTGTTAATATTGGGGCTTCGGCTATACGTGACTGGGCTATCGATACTTCCGGAAATCATAAAATTGAAGTGAAAAACTGTATTTATTATAATACAGTAGCTTACCAGGCACTATATGACAGAGTAGATAAGTATACTATTAATGAGAACAATTGTTATTATAGTACTTCCGGAACGTTACATACCTTTGGTTCCAATCCACTGACTGTTGATCCTCTTTTTCGTGATTTTGATGGCAATGATTTCAGATTAAAGGCAGGATCGCCATGTATTGACAAAGGAATAAATGGCAATGGGGTTCCGGATTTTGACTTTCTAAATGTAAAAAGACCCCAAGGATTGGCCTGCGATATTGGTGCCTATGAATATTCTACTGCAACAGAAGCTATAATTCCTGATGCACCAACCAACTTACAAGCTTCTAATCTGACAAATACAGGTTTTCTTTTGTCATGGATATCCTCAACTGATATTAATGTTATCGCATATGATGTATTTATTGATGGAAAAGTTTTGGCTTCTGTTAAAATACCAGCACTTTCGGTTGATGTTACCGGACTTGAATGTGGGGTAGATTATGATATAACAGTGAGAGCAAGAAATTCTGCCGGAAGTACATCTTTATCGAGCGATACATTGATTGTAACAACACTGGGTGATACAGAAAATCCTTCCATACCGATTAATTTATCAGCAAGTGACATTACTTATAATTCTTTTACATTAACATGGAAT
>JAHEEB010000042.1:9561-11762 GCA_024640925.1 Bacteroidota bacterium
GGAATGCCAGTTCTGACAATGTCTTAATCGAAGAATATCTAATTTATCTAAATGGAGTATTTCTGCCTGTGGATTCATTAAAAAAAGCGCCTTTTACTTTAAGTCTGAATGAGAATAATGTGATAACAGCAACCATTATTAAGGGAATTGAAGCTGGAACAACCTATTCCGTCACAGTTAGAGCTAAAGATGCCTCTGGGAACGTTTCTGCTGAAAGTGGTGCGATTTTGGTGACTACACCTTCCTATCCAGTTATCAATAATTCAAATTATGCCAATACATTTTATTTTTATCCGAATCCTGCGCATGATAACCTAATTATTGAATCAGAGACTACTGCAAATCTTAAAATCCTTAGTTTAGAAGGGAAAGTAATGTTAGACCAGTTGATTAACTCTGGCAATACAGGCATCTCAATAGTATTGAAACCAGGAATCTATATTTTACAATTAACAGATGATGCAAATAAAATAATTAGGTCAAAAATTATTGTCTATTAAAAAATTTCGAGTGTTTAGAATAAACTAATTTCAGGTAAACTTTGAATAATCCATGTTTTAAGCCATCAAACTAAAAAGAAATCCTGTGTTTATAGCACAGGATTTCTTAGTTATTAGAGTTATTATTTACCCTTAATATTTTCTGGCTTATCCTTTTTATCTGGCTTTATTTCTTCAGCTTCGGTGACATCAGGTTTTACAACATTTTTTGATGTGTTTTCCAAAAACTGAGGCAATTCCATACCTACCTGGTTAAACAAATCTTTAAATGGAGGTATAGCTCCAAGCATGCTTGAGAAGAAATTGGCCGTAGAAGAGCCCTTTCCGTCTTTCCCGCTCGACATATTATCCCAAACAGTAACTTTATCAATTTTAAGATTTTTAATGGCTTCCACTTGAATTTTAGTCAACTCTGGCAGTTTATCTGCAATCATCATCATAACAGCCTTTTGTGCATCATTTCCGGCGGAATTCATCAGTTTTTCAAAACCATTAGCCTGTTTGCTAAGTATTTCAAAAATACCTTTACCCTGTGCTTCCATCTTCATGAAAATGGCATCAGCCTCTCCCTTGGCATGTCTTCTGGTTTGTTCTGCAATAGCTTCAGCAGCGATTTCAATTTTCTGTTTATCAATTTGAGTAGGAATAATGATATCAGCTGTTTGAGTAGCTTTTGTTTTATCAGCCCTGCTCATCTCAGCTCTCTGCTCTGCAGCATAGGCTTCTTCAAGAGCTTTAGCCTGACTAACTTTCTCGGCAGCTAAGGCCTTTCTTTCAGCTTCAGCTTCTTTTTCCCTTCTGGTTGCATTAGAATTTGCTATTTGGATTTTTGCATCATTTTCTCCTTCAACAGCATTCGCATTTGCTGATGATACCTGAATTCTCTGATCCTTCATTGCATTGGCTTCACCAATGGAACCATCGCGGTTTTTCTCAGCAACACTCTTTTTTGCATCGTTTATAGCTTTGGCAGCAGCTTCTTTACCCAAAGCCTGAATATATCCCGATTCATCATTTATATCGGTAACGTTCACATTAATTAGTTTCAAACCAATCTTCTTGAGTTCAGCTTCAACATTTCTTGAAACTGCATCGAGGAAAAGGTCGCGGTTGCTGTTGATTTCTTCGATGTCCATGGTTGCAACAACCAAACGTAACTGTCCGAAAATAATATCTTTCGCCAGGTTGCTGATATCTTGTTGACTAAGTCCTAAAAGTCGTTCAGCGGCGTTGCTCATAACACCGGCTTCAGTTGAAATACCTACCGTAAAAATGGATGGTACATCTACCCTGATATTTTGTTTACTAAGCGCGCTTTTAAGATTAATTTCAATAGAAATTGGTGTTAGATCAAGAAATTTGTAGTCTTGGATTACCGGCCAAATAAAAGCAGCACCACCATGTATACACCTAGATGAACGCGCTTCTGCCGTGACCCCTTTCCCAACTTTACCATAAATAACAAGGATTCGATCAGACGGACAACGTTTGTACCGTCGTAAAAATGTTACCAAAAGAATAAAAACAAATAGAATGGCCAATGTGACCATCAACACTAAATATTGTCCCATAGCTAAAATTTTTATTTATTATATTTTATTAGATTTTACAAGTAATAATTCATTGTTAATGACTTCTACAACCTCGATTATCATACCGGTTTTAATCTCTTCTTTCTCATCGGTTACAGCATTTAACGTC
>JAHEEB010000043.1 GCA_024640925.1 Bacteroidota bacterium
CAGAAAAAAATCAATGATATCAATGTTTTAATTTCAAACAAGGCAAAGAAAGAAACAGAAGATAAATATAATGCATTAGTCCAGCAGGCAGATGCCGAAGCCAGCAAAGAAAATTATGATGAAGCCATAAAATTATACAAACAGGCAATGGTTGTAATACCTGATAACCCAGAGCCACAGAATAAAATAAATGATATCAAAGAATTGATTTCACAGAAGATAAAGAAAGATACCGAAGAAAAATACAATGCCCTTGCCGCTGAGGCCGAGCAACAAGTTACGCAAAAAAATTATAATGAGGCTATAGCTCTTTACAAGCAGACAATGTTGGTAATGCCGGAAAACCCTTATCCACAGAAGCGTATTAACGAGATCAAAGAGCTTATTGATAACTTAGCAAAAACCAACACGGATGAAAAATACAACCAATTGATTGCTGAAGCTGATGGATATTTTAAACAACAGCAATTCGATATGGCAAAGACAACATACAATAGCACAAATTGAAAACCCGCAAAAAACATATCCGGCACAGAAAATATTTGAAATTAACCAGATTCTCGCTAACCTTTCCAAGAAAGAAACAGAAGACAAGTATAAACTTGCAGTAAACGAGGGTGATAAATTATTATCTGAACAAAAATATGATGATGCAAAAATTTCTTATAGGGAAGCCTTAAAAATCATGCCTGAACAGGTTTATCCCCAGCAGAAAATAAATGAAATAAACAGTAAACTTACAAATACAGCAGCAACTGAGAATGAAAAGACAACCAGGAAAAACCAATATGATAAAACAATAGTATTAGCTGATAAATATTTTAATGACCAAAATTACCCCCTGGCGCGAACTGAATATTCAAATGCCCTGGCCATGTACCCTGAAGAATCTTATCCTTCTTCACAAATATCAAAAATCGATCAATTAGTAACAGAACTGAAACAAAAAGAAAATCAGCGGGTTGAACAGGAAAAACGAGTAGCAACTCTAATTACACGGGCTGATGAATCATTCAAAAACAAAATGTTCATCGATGCAAAACAAATCTACCTTTTAGTTCTTGAGATAAACCCCACACATCCTCATGCTATTTCGCAAATTCAGCGCATCGAAGATATGCTTGCTTTACAGGCTGCAGAAAAACAAAAGATAGCTGAAACCAACAGCAAGTATAATTCAATAATTGCTGAAGCTGATTCTAAATTCAATGCCAATAGTCTGGCAGAAGCCCGCAAACTCTATTATGCATCTCTTGAGTTAAAACCAAATGAGGAATATCCAAAGGCCCAGATTAGAAGAATTGACGAAAAAGTGAAACTTACAGCTATTACTCAACCGAATGTAAAACCTACTCAAACCACAATCACTCAATCTACTGCCACTCAGTCTTCAACTGATGTAAGTACTTCTAAGCTGGATGAATTTGCTTTTAAAACGGAGAGCGAAAGAGTAAAACACTTGACCGAATTAAAAAACACCTATCAGCCTGGAGTTACGTTGGAAATTTATAAGGAAAAAAACAGAACGGTTAATCGATATATTGTTATTCGAGGAACCGAAGTCCATGAAGTCCGGGAAGTTATTTATTCGTATGGTATGACACAATGTTATATCGATGGAAAACCCACAACTTCTATGTACCTGCAATCTATTGTAAAACCAAAACAGGGCGAAAACTTTAGTAAATCAGAGAAATAACTATCCAATAATTTGTTATTCGGGGTTACCATGTGTGCCTTGCAGAGTAATAAAAAATGAAACCATCTTATTTTCTAATGGATTATATCAATATTTTTATTAACCCTGATTTACAATTTTTGTAACTTTAATGCCTCTCGACCGTCATACTTTAAATTCAAATACCATGAATAACATAAAGAAAATAACCGGTTTCGTTCTTGTAGGCCTGATCATTATTACTACCATAATTGCTATCCTTGGTATCTGGGATGTTATCGTTTTCGAACAGGCTCTTGAGAAATTACTTAAATCATTGCTCGTTATATTTATTGCATCAGCTGTAGTGTTGTTTATTACTACTGTGCTAATCAAAGAGGAAAATAAAAACTAACAAATCTTTTTTCTCTTTTCATGTTTGGATTACTTTTTTCCCTGATTGATTGCTTCTTTCAAAAGAAAATCATTTAGCTGGGCTATGGTAATATTTTTAGAGATTATTACTTTGGTTTTATCTAAAAGAAAAATAGCCGGTGTAAGTGTTAAATTATAGTTTCTTACAACATCTGCTATGTTTGCAGGATCAGACAAATTAATCCAGTGAGTGATTTTGTTTTTTGTAATGTAATTTTTCCATTCCTCCACATCTCCGCCAACAGAAATCGCACATACCTTTAAATTAAGGTAACTGAACATAGACATGGTTTTTCTTAAATCAGGAATAGCTTTGCTACACATTGGGCAATCGCAGGAGTAAAAAAACAAGATCGTAAAATTTGCTTCTATCTCGTTCATATTGCGAATTACACTATTCTCGTCTGGTAAAACTATAGTCGGAGCAATTTGTAAAAGAGATGCCGGTTTTCTTTTATTATATTCTTTGGTAATTGACAGTTGCTCATTTTCTGAAAGCCAGGTGCACCCTGTTTTAAATATATAATTCTCGATTATATGTAGAATAACAAACTCATTGATTGCACTATATACTTTTGAATAATATTTGTCAAAAATGTATCTGATTACAAATTCCATTGTTTCTGAGCTACGAGAACTTTTTTTTACAAGTGTATCAACTCCATTGGTCAAATCAATCGGATTTTGTCTCACAATACGTTCAAGGTATTTGTCTATTAAATCGGTATAGACCGGAGTTCTTGTAAGCCTTATGTCTGAAAGATTAAGATTATCGAGAAAGTGTTCCTGAAAATAGCTTAACTGATGCTGCCAAATAGCTGAATCTTTCCTGACAATTCCAGCTGGCGGAATATATTTTGGAATCTCAATGTTTTTCAATGAAGAAAGATAGGAAGCAAGAAAAGTCGACGGAAATTGGTTTATAGATTTATCGATTAGGGCATTTACCTGTACCTTTATATTATTGCTACCTTCGGTATAAAAACCGTTAATTACATTTTTATTTCCTTGTTGAGCAATTGAATCCAGGTCTCGCAAAAAATTGTTGTATGCTTCTGTTAACCTGGAACCTGTTATGTTGTATTTACCCATGTTATCAATAGATATGGAGATCTTCTCCAAATAATTAACATCTATCATAAACTCAATTGATGAAGAATCGGGAAATAGCAAATAATACAAACCACTTTCAAGGGTATCAGGGCTAAAAAGTGCAAATCCTTTTTCATCAGACATAACAGTTTTCATACTTTTCAGTCCATGGTTTTTATAAGCTGCCAATAAAAATTCTTTTGCAGGAAGTCTCTGATTATTCACCACAATAACCTGAGCCATTAAAGTTTCATAACAAAACAAAGAAACTAAAAAAAATAATGCTTTAATTGAGAACACCTTCATGATTTTTTCGTAATAATGAATAACTTTTTTTAAAGATGAATAATATTATTCATTTTTGCACGTTCAAATCATAAACAAAAAAAAAGGGTTATGTTATCGATTCTGATACCTGCCTTTAATTACAATATTTGCCAACTTGCCGAAGAGTTGCATAAGGAATCTTTGTCTCAAAAAATCGATTTTGAGATAATTATTATTGACGATGCTTCGGAAGAAGAATTCAGAAGGATTAACAGGAATCTTCAGCGGCTTTCCCATGTGCGCTATTACGAAGAAAATGTAAATCTTGGACGATCAAAAATCAGAAATAAGTTAGCATCGATTGCCCGTTACGACAATCTGTTATTTATCGATTGCGATTCAGGGATCATGGATCAAGATTATATTTCTACTTACCTTAAATATATAGGCAAATATCCGGTAGTATATGGAGGACGCCTTTATATCGATGATAAAAGCATTTCAACTCCGTATAAATTGCACTGGTTGTATGGTATAAAACGAGAACAATCGCCAGCTAAAGTCAGAAATGAGGAACCAAACAGGTCGTTCCAAACTAATAATTTTCTTATTTCGAAAAAACTTTTGCAGGAAATAGGATTTAATGAGAAAATTACCGGATATGGCCACGAAGATACTTTATTTGGTTACGAGCTTAAAAAACGCAACATTACAATACTTCATATCGATAATCCTGTAATACATCTTGGCTTAGAATCCGGAGAGGAATTTCTTCGGAAAACATGTGAAGGAATTAAAAACCTTAAACGGATTATGCGTATAAATGGAAATGAAAAAAGACTTGTACATGATATTACTATTCTTTCTTATTATAAAAAAATAAAACAATTAGGCCTTGACAGCCTAATGCTATTATTCTACAAGAGATACGAACACATTCTAAGAAAAAATTTACTGGGACAAAAACCAAATCTTATCGTATTTGATATTTATAAATTAGGGTATTTGTGTTCTCTTAGCGGTGAATTATAAGAAACACGTTGTGTTAAAAAGATTTATAGTACATTAACTCCAAACATTTATCTTTAAATAGTAAGCACTTCATTTTAAATGCTTAAAATTACTCCTGCCTTCAAATTTCGAATTAAAAACACCTGCCTTCAAACTTTAAGTAATTCAAACTTCAAACAACAGGAATATATTTTAAAAATATTTTATAATTTGACATCCAAATTAAAAATACTGACATGGGACTATTTAAAGGACTAAAAGGAGAATTTATTGATATTATTCAATGGCTCGACGATTCAAGTAACACGCTCGTTTATAGGTTTGAAAGGCACGACAATGAAATAAAGATGGGTGCTAAGCTAACTGTAAGAGAAGGACAGGCAGCTGTTTTTATAAACGAAGGTCAATTAGCAGATGTTTTTAAACCGGGAATGTTTACCCTTTCCACCCAAAACTTACCTATTTTAAGTACGCTGAGAGGATGGAAATATGGTTTTGACAGCCCTTTCAAGGCCGAAGTATATTTTATTTCAACACGCAACTTAACCGACCAGAAGTGGGGAACAAAAAATCCTATCATACTTAATGACAATCGTTTTGGAATGATAGAGATTCGTTCATTTGGCACATATGTATTGAAGGTAAAAGACCCGGTGGCATTTATTCGTGAAATTGTTGGTACCGATGGACATTTTACTACTGAGAAAATTGCTGAGCAATTAAAAAGTGTTATTGTTACACGCTTTACAGATACTATAGGAGAGATTAATCCTCCGGTTGAAATGTTTGCGGCAAATCTCAGCGAGCTTTCTACAAAAGTTCAGGAAATTATGAAGCCCGACTTTGATGTATATGGTCTGGAACTTACTAAATTCCTGATAGAGAATGTTTCAATGCCTGAAGAAATTAAGAAGGAGATCTTTGAATTAAGTCGATTAAATGTTATTGATCTAAACAAATTAGCCCAAATGAAAGCAGCAAAAGCAATGGAGAAAGCTGCCGAAAATCAAAGCGGGACTGCAGGAGCTGGCATGGGAATGGGTATGGGTTTCGCCATGGCTAATCAAATGGGCGGTATGTTCAATCAACAAAGCAATCAAAACCCGAACCAGCAAAATCAAAATAATACTACACCACCACCTATTCCAGGTGCTCTGGCAATTTTTGTGGCTGTTGGTGGAAAACAAACCGGACCTTTTGATGAGAATGCTCTTAAACAAATGGTTTCCCAAAATCAACTTACAAAAGATTCGCTTGTTTGGAAAGCTGGAATGGCCAGTTGGGTAAAAGCTTCTGAACTCGCCGAACTGAATACTGTTTTTACTAATGTTCCACCCCCAATACCCTCTTTATAATGGAAACTGATAACTTACAAGTTCAAAATACTGAAACATTTGCATGCACTAATTGTGGTGCCGATTTAAAGTTTAAACCCGGGACAAAACAATTAATTTGTGAATATTGTAACACAACAATAGATATTCCGGAGATTGATGAGGAAATTAAGGAACTGGATTTACACGAATATATAGAGAATCAGGGGAAAGATGCTGTAAAATTCGAACTAACCCTGGTTAAATGTGAAAAATGCGGTGCCGAGTCAACGGTAGAACCGACAATAAAATCAGACTCCTGTCCTTATTGTGCTACACCATTTGTAATTTCTAATATCCATAAAGGGTCAGTAATACAGCCAAAATCTTTGTTACCATTTAAAATCAGCAAAGATGAAGGTCTTAAATCCTTCAAAAAATGGATTAATAAGTTATGGTTTGCCCCTGATGCATTAAAAAAAGCTGTTTTGTCGCCCGATTGTTTCAAAGGAATATATATTCCTTTCTGGACTTACGATTCAACAACGACAACAAAATATACCGGACAAAAAGGTATTCATTATAGTGTTCCAGAATCCTATACTGTAATGGAAAATGGCAAATCAGTTACAAGAACAAGAATGGTGCAACGAACACGATGGAATTTTTGCAGTGGAGTTGTAGCTCATAGTTTTGATGATGTGTTGGTATGTGGAAACAAATCGTTGCCCGAAAAACTCATAACCAATTTAGAACCTTGGGATTTAGAAAACCTTGCACCTTTCGATAGCAAGTATTTAAGTGGTTTTGTAACTGAAAATCACCAGCGAGGTTTGGAAGAAGGCTTTATGGTTGCTAAAACTCATATGGAAGCGTACATTGTAACCCTTATCAAACAAGATATTGGCGGGGATGAACAGAGAATAATAAATACCCAAACCACCTATTCAAATATTACTTTTAAGAATATTTTATTACCTGTTTATTTAAGTGCATATAATTTTAAAAGTAAACTATACAGGTTTATTATCAATGCCCGTACAGGTGAAGTACAAGGCGAGAGACCATGGAGTGCAGCAAAAATAGCATTGTTGGTAGCAGGTATTCTTGCAGCAATAGCAGCAATTATACTGATTGCAAGATAGCGGCAGTCCCTTAAAAGAACACTCTTATTTAATAATAGTACTAATGTCCGATAAGATTTTTTATTGGACATTAGTAATTTAAAATAAATCATTTTGTATCATGTCCCCTTTGAAAATCAAAATAAGCTATTGTGCTCAATTTGGTCCTGATAATAAGACATGCGTTGTTATTGGTAGGAATTTAGTCTTATGGGATATTGAAACCAGAAAAAAGATCTGGGAAGTAAAACCTTTCACTCATTTATCCAATTGTTCCTTTTCCCCTAATGGTGAATTAATTGCGGTGAAAAACACCTCAGGTAACATCGCTATCATTGATAGGTTTTCTGGAAAAATCAACGAAGAATTTAATATTAAACCCAAAGGGGAAGGCAGTAATATTGTGTTTTCATCCGATGGGAAACAATTAATTGATGGTTCCTGGTCAGGATTATTGGAAATTCGAGAGGTAAGTACTGGCATTGTATGCTGGCAAAAGCAATTTTCCAATGAAATGGTTCGTCGCATTTCACATATAAATGATTTACTGATAACTGAGCATCAACCTAAAACTACGGAATTAGCCAACTACCCTGAAAACGCTTATTTCCTAAAATGGGTATGGCCTATAAATAATTCCAGTCCAAAGCGTTTATTATTCGATTTTCCGTTTTTATATTTCTCCTCATTGAATCCTTCAGGCAATCATCTTGCAGTTGTTTCCGGCATAAAAGGTACAATTGAAAACCAGCTTTCGGTTATTGATATAGAATCATCCAGGGTAATCTGGACTATTCCTGTCGTATTTGGTACAGGTTGTAATTTATGTTGGTCACCAAACGGGGAATACCTTGCTTCGGTTCAGAAGGAAGGATTTGATTTCTATAATGGTTCTGATGGAACATTGGCTGGTCAACATCAAATGGAATATCCATCTGGAGTTGCCTTTTCTTCTGACTGTTCCCTTATTGCCTGTTGTTCCTGGAAAGAAGGATTAATTATTCCCTTTGAACGTGTTATCTTAAAAATTTAGGTTATGAGTTATACTGTTTATCTATTCAGAAAAGAAGTTAAAGAACTATATTCCGATTTGGAATTTCTAGAAAACGAAGCGCTAATCACTCCCTTTACAAACGAACAGTTCGAGAAATTAAAAAGCAGACTTTTAAATTACGGTTATCAAATAGAAAAGTCTGATGAAAACCTTTTTACGTTCAACTTTAAAGGATGGCAAGATAATATAACTGTTTTTTAAACCCGAAATCAGGTCGCCTTTTCAAGCGCATTCAGCAAAACAGGAATATTTGAAATTTCTCAAACAGCCTCAGAATTCACTGATACAGGAGAATTTGCTAAACTTGATATGCAAGATGGAAAATGGGAAGAATATAAATTGAAATAGTTAGCTTTACGGTTTATTCTAATACAAGAGAAATATGAAACTTACAGAAAAAATTCATTTACTACAGATTGACTTTGAAATTGCCATTAGTCCGGATAAAAAAATACCAAGATTTGTAAATGTTCTCTTGATATTCGGAAATAAAATAACCCTGATTGATACTGGCGTTAAAGGGAGCGAGAAGATAATATCGGACTATATCCGGCAAAATAACAGGGATTTTTCTGAAATTGATACAATTTTTCTATCTCATTCGCACCCCGACCACATTGGCAGTGCCGCTTTGATTAAAGAATTGACCGGCTGTAAAGTATTGGCACATAAGGCTGAGAAAGAATGGATTGAAAACATAGAAATTCAAAATGCGCAGAGACCCGTTCCGGGGTTCTTTAACCTGGTTGACAGGTCGGTAAAAGTTGATGAATATGTATCAGGTGGTCAGATAATATCGATTTGCGATGATATAACCTTGGAATTTATCCATTCACCCGGTCACTCAAAAGGTTCTATAAATATACTTTTCAAAGAAGATAAAATTCTTTTTACAGCAGACTCAGTTCCTCTGAAAAATGACATTCCAAATTATGATAACTATTTTGTCCTGATGAAATCTCTTGATTTTATTAAGAATAATAAAAACTACACTATATTGCTGACTTCCTGGACTCCTCCTTTTAACGATAGTAAAGAAATATACAACTTGCTAAAAGATGGGGAGGAATATATGAAACGAATAGATAGTGCAGTAAAAGAATGTTATAAAATCAATGAATCAGATTCAATGGATTCGTGTAAAGCCACCATTGAAAAACTTGGTTTGCCAGTCTTTTTTGTTACCCAATTAGTCGATAAAGCTTTTAGATGTCACTTTAACGAATTATAGTTTGATTGGCTCTTTTTTTTATCGATTCTAAAAGAAAACCGATTTGGGTTTTTATAATCATTGTTGTCCGATAAAAATATTAAATGTGACCCACATCTCTCAATAATTGCAATCTCTACGAGGTTGTACCTTAAAAGAGGTCATTATTCATTTCTACAAAAATGCAACTTCTACGAAGTTGTCAAATTATCCTCGTAGAGGATACATTATTGTAGAACAGATTGTTTTAAGTTTTCACAACCTTGTAGAGGTTGCATTTTTTTAGCGGACAATACTTTTTTATAATAAAATACCTGTTTTTTCAAACATCAATAAACCTATTCAGAATTGTGGCAGCATACTGTTCATGGACAAAACAAAGCCTGTGGATAATTATCTGAAATATATTTTACCAAAACTTTAAATCTCCTGGCTATTGATTTTATCTTTATGCATTCGATGTATTACAAAGTGCCATCATATGAACAAAGAACAGATTGCTGAGCGGATTTCGCATCTTCGACGTGTAATTGAAGAACATAGTCATAATTATTATGTCCTTTCAAATCCCACAATTACAGATTTTGAGTACGATCAACTTTTTCGTGAACTAATTGATCTGGAAAAAGCCAACCCCGAATTTTCAGAGAGCTCCTCTCCTACTCAGCGTGTCGGAAGCGATTTGAATCTTGAGTTTGAACAGGCAGCACATATATATCCCATGCTCTCGCTGGATAATACCTATTCCATGGAAGAACTGGAAGATTTTGAAAAACGAAACAAACGTCTTTTGGCCGAAGATTTTGAATATATCTGTGAGCTCAAATACGATGGGGTTTCTATTAGTCTGACTTACGAAAACGGTTTACTTCTCAGGGCTGTAACACGCGGCGATGGTGAAAAGGGCGATGATGTTACACAAAATGTCAAAACCATTAAAAGTATCCCACTTAAATTAAAAGGCAGAGGTTATCCTGATAAATTTGAGATACGGGGAGAGATATTTCTGCCTCACAAAGGATTTGATATGATGAACCAGGAGCGCAGAGAACAAAATGAACCTGAATTTGCAAATCCACGGAATGCAGCATCGGGAACATTAAAAATACAGAATTCATCCATTGTTGCTAAACGCCCTCTCGATTGCTTTTTGTACTATATGATGGGGGAAAATCTTCCATTCGATAATCATCTTGACAACTTAGAAAAAGCCCGGGAATGGGGATTCAAAATAGCCCCTGTACTTGATAGACGAAAAAACATGACCGAAGTCTATGATTTTATTGAGTACTGGGATAAAGAAAGGAAAAAACTTCCCTATGATATCGATGGAGTAGTTATTAAAATTAACAGCTTTCGACAACAGCAAATCCTTGGTATGACCTCTAAATCGCCACGGTGGGCAACTGCTTTTAAGTTTAAAGCAGAGCAGGCACTTACCAAACTCGAAAGTATTTCCTACCAGGTAGGAAGAACTGGTGCAATAACACCTGTGGCAAATCTTACCCCTGTTCAGTTAGCAGGCACAACAGTGAAAAGAGCATCATTGCATAATTCCGACCAGATAGCCTTACATGATATCAGGGTCGGGGATTTTGTCTTTATCGAGAAAGGTGGAGAAATTATTCCAAAAGTAGTAGGAGTTGATATTTCAAAACGTTTTGGCAACTCACTTCCCACACAGTTTATCGAAAACTGTCCTGAATGTGGAGCAAAACTGATAAGATCAGAAGGGGAAGCCAAGCATTTTTGTCCGAACGAAGATGGTTGTCCTCCTCAGATAAAGGGAAAACTGGAACATTTTGTGTCGCGTAAAGCTATGGATATTGGCCTTGCCGAAGCTACCATCGAACAATTACATACTCATGGCTTATTATCGACTGTTGCCGATTTCTATAAATTGAAAAAAGATCAGCTTGTTACCCTTGAGCGATTTGGAGAACGTTCTGCCGACAAACTTATCGAAAGTATAGAATTGTCGAAGGATCGACCTTTTGAAAGAGTTTTATATGCGTTAGGAATCAGGTTTGTAGGTGAAACCGTTGCGAAAAAACTTGCACAAAAATTAGGATCCATTGATGTTTTGATGAATGCTTCCAGGGTAGAATTGACATCCGTTGATGAAATAGGTGAGAAAATTGCTGATTCTATTATCAGTCATTTTAGTAGTTCAAAAAACAAGGCCATTGTTTCTGAATTGATTAACTTTGGTTTACAGATGAAAACTTTGAAAAAGGAAGAACCTGTAAGTAGTATTTTGCAAAACAAATCGATTGTTGTATCAGGTGTTTTTCAACGTTTTAGCAGAGATGAAATAAAAAATCTCATCGAAAAAAACGGAGGAAAAAATGCTGGTAGTGTGAGCTCCAAAACAGCCTTTATTATTGCTGGTGAGAAAATGGGACCTGAAAAATATGAGAAAGCAAAGCAACTAAATATACCTATCATTAGTGAAGATGATTTTATTATGATGATTAACAATTAGCAATTTCAGTCAGTTCAATAATAAAAGGATTTAAAGAATGTTCATGTAGTTATTATGAATTTTGCTAAAATTGCAGTATGAATATGTTTGGAGATTTGAAAAAAAAAGT
>JAHEEB010000044.1 GCA_024640925.1 Bacteroidota bacterium
TGTGGGAGTCTGGGTTGGAGGAGATAACCCAGCCGTTAGATTCCGTAACATTAACTTTGGCCAGGGTAGCTATTCCGCTTTACCTATATATGCCAAATTTCTGAATAAACTTTATGCTGATCCTATCTATAAATACATGAAAAGCGCAACATTTAAAATACCTGAAGAGATATATGACCGAAATGATTGTGTTGATTTTAGTGAGAATGAAATTATCAGGCCCATTGATATCCTGAGAATAAAAAATACCCCTGTAGGCGAATTTATAAAAAGGATTTTTGGAAGGAATAAAAATAAAAGTCATGCAGATACTCTTTATGAAACGGAATAGGAGTTATGAACTATATAGGTGAAATTGCAGCATTATTGACAGCTATTTTCTGGACTGTGACTTCATTTGCGTTCGAAAACGCAAGTTTGAAAATAGGTTCTCTTCCGGTGAATATTATCAGGCTGTTTATGGCATTTATTTTCCTGAGCATTTTTACATTTTTTTATCGCGGATTGCTTTTCCCCACCGATGCCACAGCAGAGAACTGGCTTTGGCTCATACTCTCAGGGTTGGTAGGTTTTGTTTTTGGCGATTTATGTTTATTCAAGTCCTATACTATCATTGGTTCCAGGTTTGCCATGCTAATTATGACCCTTGCTCCTCCTATTGCAGCTATTTCCGGTTGGATATTTCTTAAAGAAAGATTGAGCCTGTTAAACTGGCTCGGTATGCTTTTAACTCTCGGTGGAATTTCTTTAGCAATATTTAACCGGAATCATCACGATGGAAAAATAGGGTTAAAGCTTTCGACAAAAGGATTGTTATTTGCCTTTGGCGGTGCCATAGGTCAGGCGCTTGGATTAGTCCTAAGTAAAATTGGTATGAAGGGATATGATCCGTTTGCTTCAACACAAATAAGAATAATTGCCGGAATTGCAGGATTTTCTATTCTTGTTGCAATAATGGGCCGATGGAAAAGTGTAGTACAATCTGTATCGAATAAGTCTGCCATGATCAGCACAGGTATCGGTTCCTTTTTTGGTCCTTTTTTAGGTGTCTCATTCTCTCTCTTTTCTATTACAAAAACGGAAGTCGGAATAGCTTCAACCATTATGGCTATTGTTCCAATTCTTATAATTCCACCAGCTATTCTTATCTATAAACAAAAAGTTACCACGATGGAAATTATTGGCGCACTAATTAGTGTTATCGGGGTTTCTTTATTCTTTATCAATTTTTAAATAGTAATAATTTTTTGAAAGAAATAGCTATTCATGAATAAAATTCTCTAAAAGTTTATCCGAAATAGTATCGTTTCCTGATTTCTTTTTTGATTTTCCAGGTACAGACCAGTCCTTCGTCAAACTGAACCATATCGCCTGATTTAAAAGTAACCCGGTTTCCTCTCTTATCAATCACTTCAGCCTCACCTTCCAGTATATAGCAGGTTTCACGTTCTTCGTACTGCCAGGAAAATTCCGATTGTTCCTTGTTCCATATATCCCATGATTTTGTTTTTTCTATTTCTTCCAGTGAAGGTTTCCAGACGTTCATCATACCATAAGTTTTTATATTTTAGTCAATAAATTTATTAAAATTTTAAAAATGGCAGGCATTGAGGATCAATTAATCGATTCATCCAGAATAATTATTGATATTGTTGTAGCAAATATTGGTAATGATCAGAAACTATTCGACGAAGCTGTATCAGTTATGATTAAAGACAAACACCCAGTAAGTATGAGAGCTGCCAGGGTAGTATATTTTGTGAGTCATAAGCATCCGGAAATGATCAAACCACATTTCGAAAACCTCCTTCCAATTATTTCAAATACAAAAATTGATGGAGTAAAAAGATGCATTTTGGCCATTTTATTTGAAACACCAATATATATTTCCGAGGATCAGCTTGGTGAATTAACTGACATATGTTTTGGATATGTTGGAGATGAAAAGGAACCTATTGCTGTGCGGGCACAGTCGATCGATATTCTGCTTAAAATAGCCAGTAAATACCCCGAAATAATTCCCGAACTCAAAGCTATTCTGGAAAATATAATGCCCGAAACTTCATCGGGCTTGAAAAATAAGTGCAAAAAAACAATAGAAACTCTTAATAAGCATTAATCCACCATTTAACCAGAAGGCAAATCTGAAATCATGTTTCTGAAAATAACGCTGGAAGGTCCTACGGACGCTTCCAGGTTGGATGCATCCGAAGAAACTGGTTACCTAAAATTTTTTAGATCGTCAAACACGATCTGATTTGGTCACCTAAAAAATTTTAGATCGTCAAACACGATCTGATTTGGTCACCTAAAAAATTTTAGATCGTCAAACACGATCTGATTTGGTTACCTAAAAAATTTTAGATCGTCAAACACGATCTGATTTGGTCACCTAAAAATTTTTAGATCGTCAAACACGATCTGATTTGGTAACCTAAAAAATTTTAGATAGCAAATTAGTTTTCGTAATTTGGAGATATAATTGTAACATCAGTTATAAAAACAGCTATGCATCGTAGAAAGTTTGTCTTTTTATTTTTGGTTATCTTTATGTTTTCATGCACGAAGGATGAAGATAATCATCCTCCGGTTGCTGATTTTACGTATGAATTTCAATCTATGATTTATACTCTTATTAGCAATTCCACTGATAAAGAAAGCGACGTTTTAACTTATGATTGGTACTGTTCAGCCGATTCTATCGATATAATCAATTCCGACAAAAAAACCGCTTATTTCTCTATCCCTTCGCTTGATGAACCTTTAGAGGTTACAATTAGTCTGGTGGTATCGGATGGGGAATATTCAGATTCCGTTTCAAGAACCATTGTTATTCCGGCAACATCACTTTTAGAACTATGGGGACTAGGCAAAAGCCTGCAGGAAGAAAAAAGCAATAACACAAATTATGAATGGTATATGGATCAAATGGGTACCGGGAGTTGTTCATCGGTTAATTGTGGACCGACATCAGCAACTATGGCTATTAAATGGTTCTCCGAAACGTTTGACAAAACACCCGAAGATGCACGTAATACATACTATTTAGATTGTGGTTGGTGGTATACCAATAATATTATTGATTACCTGGACAAGTATACTGTGAATAACAAAACTATTTCCATCACCACAACCGATGTTCTGATTAATGAATTAGACAATGATAATATCATGATTCTTTGTCTTGATATGTATTATATCCGAAAACAGGAAGCAGATGAAATGCATGTAGATAAGTTCTATAGTGCCGAAAATACCGGTTGGGGCCATTTTATTGTCATCAAAGGATACAAAAAGGTCGATGATATTACCTTCTTTGAAGTATATGATCCGTGTTGTTTTGGCAAATTATATTCCAACAATACATTAAAAGGGAAAGACAGGTATTATCGCGATGAAGATATAAATTTAGCAACCAATAACTGGTGGGACTATGCTATAGTTATTTCGCACACTGCATTTAAAAGTTCAGATGGAGTTGATGTAAGAAAAATTGAACATAAAAATGGGGGCTGATACCTAATAATTAAGAGATATTATCGGACTTTTGTTTTATTAACTTAACCATTACATATTGCTCTATTCTTCGTAAAACAATAGCTGAAAGAAACACAAGAGAAATATAAATTAAAAAATAGATATACGAAAAGATTTTATAGGGAGCTTCATTTGATAAATTAGTCCATGGAACTCTCATAAAACCATTCAAAGCAAATAAATACATTGATATTTCGCCTGTAAACATAAAAAATTTCGAAGGAATTGATTTAGAAAACTTATTATATAACCTGATAAAAACAGGTACCAATACTAAAACAAAAGAAATTTGAGAAAAATACCAGAGGTAATTCGTAAACTGCCCACCAATAAAAACTCCAATTGAAACAAATAAAAACCATTTATGATAGTAGAATTGATCATTGGCTAAAATCATTCCTAATATAAAAACAGGAATATTCCCGAAGAAATTATAATATAGGCTTAACTGTTTGGCTGCAAAATAATTATTTGTAAAAAGAATAACAATATACACTACAATCATTATAATCCATAATCCATAATTAGTTCTTTTTTTAACAGCCAAAAACAAAGGAAAACACAGGTACAGCTGGAAAATCATCGAATAGAACCAATATGGTCCGCATAGAACAAAAACTTTAGAGGGAATCCAGTTTGCTATTAGTGTGTATCTGTATATAATGTCTTTTATGGTTTCATTCGTAAATGGAAATTTAAAAATCACATATTGGTATACCAATAGAATTATAATGGCTACTGTAAATACAGGATATATTTTAAGTATACGTTTTGTGATAAACTCTTTAAATTTTAAATCGCTGTTTCTATATCTAATGGCTAACCCATAACCGCTACATAATATAAAAAATTGCACACCATAGTGTCCAAAATAAGTAAATATATATTGTATAGAGTTTAAAGGATCTGATAATATATTGGAAATAAAATTTGTCAGATGTATTGTATTATAAGAAAATTCATTTTCGCCGATTTTAGGTTCAAGAAAATGAAAATAATTGTGTAAAATAATTATCAATATTCCTATCCCCTTTAAAACTAATGTATCATTTTTTGATATTTTCATCATTAATGATTTTAATAATTTCTAAACTGATAATAAGCAAATTAAGCAAATATAAATTTTGAATTAAAATCTGCATAATTTTTTAATATGGTAATCAATATCAATCAATAATTTCATCTAAACTCTCAAGCATAGATCATTAGCTGAATAGTTTAGCTCTACATTTTACAATGTATGGAATTTGGGTTAAAAAAATGGGTATGCTTACAATTAGAAATACAATCAGTTCATCAATTCTGTTCATAGAATAATATTTATCAGGTAGAATGCAGATGCAAGGTATGCCTTGTATCTACATAAATAATTTCCCTTGTTTAATAACATCATGTTCCTTGAAATCTTTTTTATCCAGTTCTCTGGCAATCATGAATTCTTCATTAAATGGTTTTAAAAGCTTTATTGCCTTTTCAACAGGCATTTCAGCATCAATCCAACAGGCTTCATCATCGGTTTTTAAGATCAGTGGCATTCTTTTCTTTGTATTATGTATTTTTTCCATCATTGGGTTTGCTTGTGTGGTAATAATGCTGAAAGTATTAAAAACCTCTCCGGTTTCCTTATTCACCCATGTATCATAAAGTCCACCAAGAGTTAAAGCAATATCATCTCTTTTGGTTATATAAAAGGGTATCTTTTCTTTACCAACATGTTGCCACTCATAGAAACCGTTTGTTAACACGAGACATCGCTGACGCTTTAGAGTGTGTCTGAACGATGGTTTTTCAAGAAGGCTTTCGGCTTTTGCGTTAAAGGTCTTTAGTCTGATCTGATTTGCATTTTCCAAATCTTTCACCCAAAAAGGAATTAATCCCCATTGAAACAGGGATATCTCCTTCGGATTGTCAGCTGAAATAACCGGAACCTCAGGCAAAGAAAATGCCGAAACCCTTTTCCCCGGAGAATATGGCCTGTCCGTTTTGAACTTTGCTCCATATCGCTTTTCAAGTTCTTCTCGGGTCAAATTTTTTTCTATGGTATAACACATAGAACAAAGTTATGAAAAAAGGCATAAAATGCTAAATATCAGAATTATAAAATTCCTTTTTTACGAGATGGATACAATAGGGAACTATCGCCATAACTCAGGAAACGAAAGTTGTTTTTCAAGGCATAATCATACACTCGTTTCCAGTCGCTGCCAATAAAGGCTGCAATAAGAAGTAGCAGAGTACTGTTCGGTTGATGAAAATTGGTAATTAAATAGTCTACGATTCGAAAACGATACCCTGGAACTATCATTATTTCTGTAGTTGCCGAAAATAAATTATCACTTGTCTTTTTAATATAATTACTTAATGCAACCAGGCTGTCTTTAGTAGAAATATTTGTATCTAAATTTTCCCAATCCCACTGAGCAAGAAAAGTTGGGTCAAGGTTATTTATTACCTTAATCCCCATCCAGTAAAGACTTTCTAGCGAACGAAGAGATGTTGTACCAGTGGCAGTAATATTCCCCAGGTTCGAAATCAAATTATCAATAAGATTGACATTTATTATTATTCGTTCCCCATGCATTTGATGCTCGCGGGCGTTACTCGATTTTACCGGTTGAAATGTACCCGCACCAACATGCAGAGTTAGTTCGCATGTTTTAATGTTTTTACTTTCAAGGGTTCTCAATACCTCACTAGTGAAATGCAAGCCTGCCGTGGGAGCTGCAACAGATCCATCTATTAAAGAGTATACTGTTTGATATCTCGAATTATCTATATCTTCGCTCTCTCTGTTCAAATAAGGAGGAATGGGTATACGGCCAATATGTTCTAGAATTTCGGCAAATGTATGATCGCTTTCCCAGCTAAAAGTAACTATCGTGTTTCCTAAATCATCAATACCATATTTTTCGGCAGTAAGAAGGTACGAAATATCTCCCTGTTGACTGGTCAGTTCAAGTTTTTCATTCTTCCACTTTTTAAGATTGCCAATCATACAAACCCACTGACAACTCTTTTTTGATGAAAATATTTGTTGATAATCAACAGGATAGTATGGTTTTAAACAAAACACCTCAATTCGAGCACCCGTCACTTTTCTGAATTCAATCCGGGCATGAATTACACGTGTGTTATTGAAAACCAGCAGACTATTTGAAGGCAAATGGTTGACAACCTCGTGAAAAGGACAGGTTGAGATTTCCTTTTGTTCATTAAATACCAGTAATTTCGATTCATCCCGCTTTTCCAACGGGTATTTTGCTATCCGGTTGTCCGGCAGCTCATATGTATACTGAGCTATATCTATTTTTTCAGTGATCAAGTCTTTATTCATAAATGCCCCGCAAAAATAATTAATTTTGCAGCGTATTTTATCTAAACTGAAATGACTTTTAAAATTGGCGACAGGATTAAATTCCTGAATGATGAAGGTGGTGGAATTATTATTGCCTTCCTTGATAATAAGACCGTTGAAGTGCAAACAGACGATGGTTTTGAAATGCCGGTACTTGCAACAGAAATTTTATTTGATTCAGGAACAGCTTATGGCTTTGATGGAGAAGAACCCAGGTCTGCCCAGCAGCCAAAAGTAGAAAAAGTTGAAACTGCTTCTTTCATTCGGACTGAAGATTATAAATACCAGGATTATAAAGGTGAAATCCTTTTAGGAATAGTTCCTGATAATGACAAACTTTTGCATGTCAGCGATTTCAGATTGTATTTGATAAATGATAGCAACTATTCTTTCCATTACATAATCAGCCAGGTTGATAAGGGTGTTCATGAGCTTGTTAACGAAGGAACTATTGAAAGTGACAGTAAAATTGAGCTTAAAAAATATAATCAGTCTTCCTTATCAAAGATTACTGATTTTTATGTTCAGGGCATTTTCAGTAAAACCGGACTTTTTGAACCTCAGAAAGCTTTCGAATTAACGGTTTCTTTAGAAGGAATAAGTTTTTATAAATCGCAGCATTTTACAGATAATGAATATTTTGATGCTAAAGCGATTCTTTTTAAAAAGGATGAGCTTTTAATGAAAAAAGCTGTAGAAAAGCTTATGGCATCTGAATTAATAAAAGTATCTAAGAGTAAAGAAGAATCTGATAAACCGGTAAAAGCTCCTAAACCTGTTAATCCGGATATAATCGAGGTTGATTTGCATATAGAAGAAATTGTTGACAATCATTCAGGTATGTCAAACGGTGAAATTATAGAGATTCAACTCGGCAGGTTTGAGACATCGCTTGAAACAGCCATGAAGTCGAAAGCTAAAAAGATTGTTTTCATACATGGAGTTGGGAATGGTCGGTTGAAACAAGAGATTCAAAAGAAACTTGAAAGGAAATACCCCGATTTGCGTTTCCAGGATGCTTCATTCAGGGAATATGGATTTGGGGCAACAATGGTTTATTTGAAACAGTGATCAGTAATTAGTGATCAGTGATCAGTGATCAGTGATTAGTGATTAGTGATCAGTGATCAGTGATCAGTGATTAGTAAAACACAGATCACAGATCACAGATCTCAGACCGATCACTGATCACAGATCACAGATCACAGATCACAGATCACAGATCACAATATTACAATATACAGCAGGCTATTCTGTCGCCTTAATTCAGGCTTGCCTGGATTGGGGAGGAAAGTCCGGACAACGAAGGGCGCCGTACTTTCGAAAGAAAGGTGTTCGTGAGGGTACAGTAACAGAGAAGAAAATAACTTCCTGTTGAAATTTAGCATAGAAATGGGGTAACCCGTCTACACTAAAGCTTCGGCAGGTAAAGGTGAGAAGGTAGGGTAAGAGCCTACCAGCCGTGGTGGTGACATTGCGGGCTGTCTGTCTTACGGGTTGCAAGATCAAGTATACCGGCAGTTAAGAACTGCCCGTTCTTTGCCGGGGGGTAGATCGCATCAGATAAATGACAGAAGACCTTTTCTGGCGAAAGTGAGAAAAGGGATACAGAATCCGGCTTACAGGCCTGCTGTTTTTTTACTTATTAAGCAATAGTAAAATTGAAAATTTCAATTTCTTTCAACCTTTCAGGCAAAAGGGTTGACCTGGATTTAGAATTTGTTATCAGCATTTTTCAAAAAATGCTGGTTCACAATTTTCTAACTAAACGCGATTAATATTGATAATTTGCTGATTAGTCTGATTAGTCTGATTATAGCTATGTATAAGACATAAAAAAAGCCCGTAAAACGGGCTTTTCTCTATAATAGCAACAAATTAAAAGCTTCTTCTTTTGAAGTCTCTACGTCCACCTCCACTGTTGCGATTGCCAGAACCACGTTGTTCACGTGGGCGTGCCATCTTAACAACAAGTTTAGACTCGTCAACTTCAACATCATTCAGTTGAGCGATAGCATCGTTGGCTTCACCTTCATCAGGCATTTCAACAAAGCCATAACATTTGGAACGTCCGGTTTCACGATCCATGATTACTTTAGCAGATTCAACCTTCCCAAATTTTGAGAATAATGATTCAAGCGTTTCGTCCGTCATCCTAGGACTCAGCTTAGCGACAAAAATGTTCATAATAAAGAATAAATAATTAAATATTAGTTAATTAGAGAGGATAGAAATAAAACACTTAGAGTTTCTACTATTCCATCTAACAGGCGTTAAAGATAATGTAATTTTTTAAAATGCAAAGTAATGGTATCATTTTTCTAAATAAAATCATTTAATTACTTCTTCATCGTAAGAAAATGATTAGTTCAATTCGTTTAAAACAACGGATTGGATTACATGTTCCAGGTTGCCCCATTCTTCAAGCATCCAATGATTATTCTCTATAGAAATTGTATTTACGGATGTATTATATATCGAAAAATGGCGTTCATCATCCAGTTTTAGATTAAATATTTTGCGCATAATGCAGTCAAGTACACCGCCATGAGATATAACAAGAATTTTTTTACCACGAAATGTATCAGCAATATTTTCAATCCCCTCAATAACTCTTGAGTTAAACTCAAAGAGGCTTTCTCCCTCTGGTATCTGATAAGTCGATTTGCGGTTCATATAAGCTTCAAAAACTTCTCTGTATGTATGCCTGATTTCATCACGTGTCATACCTTCCATAATACCAAAAGCTCTCTCCCTTAAACGCTGATCTTCAATAACCTTAAGTTTCAAATTTTTATTTAGTATACTAGTAGTGTGCCGTGCCCTGTATAAATCGCTGCTAATAATGATATCAAATTTGCGGAATTTTATTTTTTCTGCCAGCTGGCGTGCCTGCTCTATACCATTTTCTGTAAGTGCACTATCTTGCTGTCCTTGTAATTGCATCGACCTGTTCCACTCTGTTTCCCCGTGTCGCACCACCGTAATAACCGTTTTCCCCATAATTACTTTTTTACAAAATTACAATTTATATAGTGTTAACAGAATTATTTTATATTTTGTTCTATATAAACGAGTAAAAATTTTATTTTGTTACACTTTTCTTAAATACCCAAAACTAAGCAGAAGTCAATTGTAATAAGACATTGATTATTCCTTTGTATATTCTTTTACCAGTACTTCAGGCACAGAACTTTTCTGGCTGATATCGCTAACACTCATGCCTGACAGGTATAATCTTCTGATGAAAGATGGTATCGTTTCTCCTATTTCAATCAAATTTCCGTCAGGATCATATAAACGAATAGTCCGCTGACCCCAACTTTCCTCTATTACTTCATGAAGTATTTTTATTTCGTATTCTTTTAGTTCGATTATAACCTGGTCAAAATAATCGGTCTCAAAACATAATTCCATGTTTTTATTTCCCTCAGAATTATAGGTTGTTCCTGTTTTAACTGAAACAATATGATCAGATGGAAGTTGCCATAAAGAAATACCACATTTCAATATAATGCATGCACCAAAATCCAGGTCAAATTCCTGTTTGAGTACATTAATATAAAATTGCTTCAAAACTTCTACGTTTTTTGTAATAATTACAGGAGAATGGAATTTTATCATTGTTATATGTTTTTTAATAAACCTGATTTTATATCTAAAATTGCCTGTAAAGTAATAAATAGTCAGTAAAAAAATTCCAGAAAAAATTAATATAAATACAAACGAAACGTTTTAATATAAGAAAACGTATTTATTAAAAAATTGTGAATAAAAAATAGGATTCAACCAGTGATTGATTTTTTACTTAGGTTACATTTGTAAGATTGTTGAATTTCTATAGGGAGTTGGGATGAGTGCAAAAGAATATAAGAACCTGGTTTTGTTTTTGTTAGCACTGGTTTTACTTACCAGTTTTATCCGGTGGGATTATGACCGGAAATCGTCTGAAATTTCTTTAATAATTAAAGATTTCAAATTACCCCACCTTAGTTTCGTAAATGATTACGAATCTTTTCTTAAATCAAAACTTGATAGTACAAAAACCGTTGGTGCTGCCGTTGCTATTGTAAGCCATGATTCGTTGATTTTTATTGATACATATGGACTGAGGACAATTGGAACTAACGATTCGGTTGATATAAATACTGTTTTTCGTCTTGCTTCTGTTTCAAAAGGATTTGCAGGAATTCTAGCATGTATGTTACAAGAAGACAGCATTCTTAACCTGGATGAAAAGATAAAAATATCCGTACCCGGCTTAAAACTTAAAAGTGCTATCAATACAAAAGAATTAACACTTAAACACACTTTAAATCATACCTCAGGTCTTGCACCTCATGCCTTTGATAATCTGATTGAATCGGGATGGGATATGTCTTCCATGATCGAACACTTTCCTGAAATAGCAGTTGCTGCACCTCCTGGTCAGGTTTATGCTTACCAGAATGTTATTTTCAGCCTGATTGACACTGTGTTGAAGATAAAAACCGGAAAATCGTATAACGAGATTCTAAATGAAAGAATATTTAAACCACTAGGCATGTCTGATGCTTCACTCGATTTTGAATCAATGCTGACAAACAATGATATAGCCTATCCGCATAATTTAGTTAAGGGTAAATATGTTTCTAAGGGCTTAAACCCTCGTTACTATAATGTTGCACCTGCGGCAGGCGTAAATGCAAGTATTTCTGACATGTCTAAATGGTTAAAGGCGCTGTTGGGAGAATATCCGGAAATAGTCGACTCTGCTGCAATAAAACAGATTTCAACTCCTCTTGTGATTACCCCGATTAAAAAGCAATATATTAAACGTTGGGGTGAATTAGAAAATCAGCAATATAGCCTTGG
>JAHEEB010000490.1 GCA_024640925.1 Bacteroidota bacterium
TTCCACAAATTATTATGGTTATTATTAATTACATTCTTACCAACCGTAATCTAGGTATTAAACCAACTTATTCATTAGCTTATATTAGAGTGGGATTTAAAAAAACAAGAAGTTTAATCGGAAACTTATCTATTTTTAACTCAATAAATTACTGGTCAAGAAATGCCGATAACTTAATAGTGGGTAAATTATATGGAGAATCAGATTTAGGTATTTATAATCGGGCTTATCGCTTGTTGACCCTTGCTCTAAGCTTAATTACCGGACTCTTTGGGACAGTATTATATCCGAGCTTAAAAAAGTATAAAAACACTGGAGGAGATGTCAACAAGGAGTATTTAAGTATATTAGGCGTGATTAGTTTAATAAACCTTCCGGTAGGATTACCCTTAATTTTGTTTCCAAATGAATTTGTTATGATTCTCTGGGGGCAGAATTGGATGCAAGTGGCTGAATATCTACCATATTTTGGACTATTGATTTTGGGACAAACACTAATATCAACAACAGGCCATATATTTGTTCTTCATGAAAGAGAAAAAACACTAACACTTGTTGGTATAATTCAGTCGGTTGTTTTAGTGGCTGCAATTGTTATTGGTGCATTTATATCTATCAAGTTGTTGATCGTATTATATAGCGTTGCTTATTTACTGGTTGTTGTTCCTGCAACATTGTATCTCGGTTTTTATAAATCGTTTAAATATTCCGTAAAAGACATACTTAGATTTTGGGCGCCAAAATTATTCTCTTATTGTGGAATTCTTGCAGCAATTTATTTCGAATTTTTCTGGATTAAAATCGGGCTTATCCTTTTTCTTTGTATACATATATTTTACTTTCAGTTAGACGAGATAAAAAAGTTTATGGTTTTAGTCTATGAAAAAGCCTCTAAGAAAAAACGATCATGAAATGAATCCGGTAATAATTGTTGTTGCATTTAACAGGTTAATCCCATTAAAGCGACTTCTTTGTTCACTAGAAAGAATGTACACGCATGATGGTGATGTTAAGTTGATTATATCAATTGATAATGATTTCAACAAAAATATTGATGTTGTAAAGTATGCAAAAGAATTTTCATGGACATTTGGAGAGAAGGAAGTTATTTTTCATGAACAAAACCTTGGACTGAAAGAGCATATCTTGAAGTGTGGAAATTTCACCCAAAAATATGATGAAGTAATTATACTGGAAGACGATTTATATGTATCGCCATATTTTCTGGAATATTCTAAAAAAGCACAAAAGTATTATTCCGGGGATGGCAATATTGCAGGTGTTTCATTGTATAATTACAAACATAACGAAACAAATAAAGCACCATTTCAACCAGTTATAGATAATTCCGATGTTTATTTTGTTCAAATGGCATCATCATGGGGACAGTCGTGGACAAGAGAACAATGGCAAGGTTTTTGGAAATGGTATTGCAATAAGCCAGATCTATCAGCCATTAAGGGTTTGCCCGAAGAAATACTTGCCTGGAAAGAAACATCATGGAAGAAGTATTTTATTAGTTATCTAATTGATACAGATAAATATTTTGTGTTCCCAATACAATCGTTAACAACTAACTTTAATGATCCAGGTACTCATTATTTATTTCATAGTTATTATGCACAGTCACAATTAATGGTGAAATATAAAGAACCTGTTTTTATCCCTTTTAATGAAGCTATAAATATTTATGATGTGTATTTTGAAATTCACCCAAAAACCATTGTTAGCTTCAACGAAAAGTTTAAAGATTATGATTTTGAAGTAGATTTATATGGAGCAAAACATACCAGTAAAATTTTAAAACCCTATATATTAACTACCAAAGTTTGCAGAAACCCAATTTTATCATTTGAAAGAGCTTTAAAGCCTCACGAAATCAATGTTTTTTATTCTTTGCCTGGTTCAGATATTCATTTAACTAAAAAGGAAGATGTTGTTCAGGAAATTCCTCCAAAAAACGAAATAGTGAAGAATTTTCCTTATTATTTCAGGAATATATTCGATAGGCGAGAATTGAATTTATTCTATCGATTTCTATTGAAAAGAAAAATAGAAAAAATAGTGAAGCTACTTGCTTCAATTTTCAAATCGAAGTGATACCATATACCATGTTAATAATTGCTTAATAATTTTTCTTTGCTGATTAAGCGCGAGGTTACATTATTGATTCTATGAAATGAATTTAAATCGTTTAAAATCGAATCGCCCAATTCATCAGTAAGTTTTTCTGCACTGGTACTGAATAAATGATGTACATCAACAAATTTATAATCTGTAGTATCGTGAAACATATTTATAAATTTAACACCATACTTTTCGGAAATAATTTTCATTCTGTTTTCAAAATCGGGAAACTTTTCATTTTCATATTCATACATTGGTTTTGTAACCGGAATTCTCACCATGTAAACATTTCCATGACGTTTTAGGAACTTAATAGTTTCTTCCAGATATTGAAATCTGACATCATTATAAGCGAGCTTTTTTTGCTTATATCCCTCAATACCTTGTTGGATTCTGTCATTAACAATTTTCTCATCCATTGGAACATTTATAAAAACCCATCCATTATTTTCAAGGGTCCAGACGTTTGAATAGTCTATCGTCTGTTTAAATATTTCTTTAAAAGGCGAAAACCTGTTCCCCCAAAATTTATATAAATATTCAAGGTTTGGATTAATATCACTTCTTTTTAAATTACCAACAGCTATCGGATTCTTATTTTCCCATAAATCTTCTGGTTTATTCATATTATCAGTACCTTCAGATAACCCCCATGGATCAACTGAAACGATAAAAATATTCTCAAAATCACATTCAGAAGTATCAATTTTTTGTTTGATCTCTTTAAGATAAAGTGGGCCGTAATTGCTCATCCCTAATGCAAAAGCATGGTTATACAAAACCGGGTTTCCCTGAAAAATCTTTTTATTAATAATATCAGGTTGTATTCCGACTCCTGCCCTGGAAGTACCTATCACTAACGAATGAGCACGAGGAGTTGTAAATCTTCTATAATACATATCAATATACTCTGGATGGAAAATAATTAATACTATATATGCTCCTATAACCAGTGTGATTGACAGAATAAATATGACTACCTTATATAAAAAACTCTTCATTATTATTTCTTTAAATTAAAACTGGAAGTAAATAAAATCAACAGGTTTGGAACTATAAGCAAGTATAACAACGAAGGATATTGCTACATAAGCAGCCCTTCTGAGTACTACAGGTGCGTTCTCAATTTCAAGTGCATGCTTTTTTTCTCTATTAGTCCATTCAACAAGCATAAAAATCATAATAACTATCAAAAAGTACATAGAGTCGATACTTGGTAAATTGAAAAACGATTTCGAGAATATTATACCGATATATTGTATAGAATCAGAAATCGAAGGTGACCTAAAAAAGACCCAGGCCAATAAAGTCAAGCCAAATGTTAACAACATACTAAAAAATTCTTTTACTGTGGGTAGAAACTTACCCTGTGCAACAATTTGAAGATTTTGTCTGTTTTTGTTCATAAGCATTAGAGGCAAAAAATAAAGTGCATTTAGCCCCCCCCATACAATGAATGTCCAGTTTGCCCCATGCCAAAATCCGCTTAAGAGGAAAATAATAAAGGTATTTCTGATCTTCATCCATGTCCCTCCTTTGCTTCCTCCAAGTGGAATATATACGTAGTCTCTGAACCAGGATGATAATGATATATGCCAGCGCCTCCAGAATTCAGCAATATCTCGCGAGAAATACGGAAATGCAAAATTTCGCAATAATTCTATCCCGAATAATCGCGCAGTTCCTAATGCAATATCGGAATAACCTGAGAAATCGCAATATATTTGAAAGGCAAAGTAAATAACTCCTAAAAGCAACATGCTTCCAGAATGTTGGGTATAGTTAGAAAAGATATCATTTACATAAACAGCGCAAGTATCAGCTATAACAATCTTTTTAAATGCTCCCCACATAATTTGCCTTAGTCCATCAACAGCCTTTGAATAATCAAACTCTCTTTTTTTAATGATTTGTGGCAATAGATGTGTTGCTCTTTCTATTGGCCCTGCAACCAGCAAAGGGAAAAAGCTTACAAAAACCGAATAACTAATGAAATTTCTTTCGGGCTTTATTCTGTTGAAATGGATATCAAGAACATAGGAAAGACCATGAAAAGTATAAAAGGAAATACCAACAGGTAATATTACTTTTAAAGTCCAAAATTGTGTTTTCATTCCCAAAAGAGAAAGCGCATCGGCAAAAGATGATGAAAAGAAATTGTAATATTTAAATACTCCTAGAAAACCTAAATTGATACAAATACTAAGACACAACCAGAATACTTTTTTCTTATTACTCTTAGCATCATAAATTTTAAGTCCGGTAAAGTAATCTAAAAATGTTGAAAAAATAAGCAAAAACAAAAACCGCCAGTCCCAACAAGCATAAAAAAAATAACTTGAAACGAGCAGTAAAATATTTTGAAGTCCTAAATTTCCTTTTGTTGCAAACCAATAAAGTATAAAA
>JAHEEB010000491.1 GCA_024640925.1 Bacteroidota bacterium
CGCAATCCGGAATACATATCTACCCTATCCATATTACCGTAATGAAATAATGGCCTCATAGCTATGTTTAACCGGGTAATACTGGTTGAGAAATCCTCTGTCTGCTGAATACCTTGCTCATCGGTATAAGTCCAGTTTGAGTAGTCGACACCCATTTTCTGATACGATACTGCAGCTCCAAGACTGAACCAATTTGAAATGGACCGGTCATAGGTCAACTGAATTGCAGGAATCGAATAATTATCGGCAGAATAGTCTTCGGTTAGTGAGTTGTCAACGCTGCTTATCAACTGTCCAATAAGACTAACTCCGGCATTTAAACAAATCGTGTTTTTATAATCCTCATTCTGAGAAAAACTCTGATTACAAACTAGACCTGTTAGCAATAAAACTCCTAAGATTCTTTTCATAGTATTGATTTTAATGTCTGCTTTGTTACAGAACAATACTAATTTAACAATTTTTATGCCATCTTTCTTTGTTTTTTTAAACAATTTAAAATCAATCCCTTGGTTGTTCCAATAATAGTATTTGTTGAATTTTCTAATTCTGAACAATAAAAACTATTTTTTGGCGATTTGATAATGTTGGTATAAATTTGAACAACTGTTAATAAACCCAAAATGACAATAGATACTCAACAAAAGGTAATTGCTATTCAGTTACGACGTTTTCTTACAATGATTTTCTTTATCCTCGTTTTTCTGGTTGTTATGTTTTTCCTCGATGATGACGAGAAGTATTTAGGTATGAAAAAAAAATATCTCTTAATTACATTAACAGGATTATACCTTGTTTCATTAATCATTGAGTTATTTATTGGATATAAATACATCTTTTTTAATGATGACACGAATAAGATAATTTTAAGGTATTTTTCTTTAGGATATATTAACAGACAAAAACAATCTATCGAAATTCCTAAAGGAGAATTGTCGGGTTATGAAATTGAAAATTCGTTTTTTGGGATGAAAAAGAAGATAGTATTAATAAGAACAGTAAAGACGAAAGAAGCCAGATATCCGGCAGTGTCCCTTACAATTTTATCAAAAAAGCAAATTGATCAATTAGTAACAACTTTAGATCGTTATCGAACAATATAATTGTTAGTTTTTAATGTTACATGCAGATATATACAAAATTGCCCTTTCGATAATTCCCAAGGTTGGTCCAAGGCTTGCCCGAAGGCTCATTGCCTATACAGGCAGTGTTGAGTCCATATTTGCTGAGAAAAAAACAGTACTGTCCAAAATACCGGGCATTGGAGACGGTATCATCTCTTCAATTAATACCGATACCATTTTAGGAGAAGCAGAGAAAGAGCTTAATTTTATGTCGAAAAATGATATAAAATGGTTTTTTTATCTCGATAAGGATTATCCTCTGCGTTTAAAGGAATGCGAAGATGCTCCTGTAATACTTTTTTATAAAGGAAAAAACTGTTTTAATGCTAATAAAACTGTTAGTGTCGTTGGTACCCGTAGGTCAACCGATTATGGCGAATCTGTCTGTTCAAAAATGGTTGAAGATTTGTCGTTACTTTTTCCCGATATTGTTATTATAAGTGGATTTGCTTATGGAATAGATATTTGTTCACATAAAGCAGCTATTCAAAATAAAGTGCCAACCATAGCAGTGTTCGGACACGGAGTAGACCAGGTATATCCTTCGGTACACAGCAAATATTTAAAGAGTGTTCTTGAAACCGGGGCTGTTGCTTCTGAGTTTACATCTCAAAAAAAGCCCGATCCTGGCAATTTCGTAAGTCGCAACCGCATTATTGCCGGACTATCCGATGTTACCGTTGTGGTTGAGTCGGGCGAAAAGGGAGGAGCCCTTATTACTGCGGAAATGGCTGTCTCTTATAACCGCGATGTATTTACTTTCCCCGGGAGAGCTACTGACAGTCTTTCAAAAGGGTGCAACAATCTAATCAAAAAAAATCAGGCTGCCTTAATCGAATCAGCTGCGGATTTAGTTTATTTTATGAAATGGGATATAGAATCCAAGACAATACCTGTTCAGAAAAAACTTTTTGAAGAATTGCCGGAGGAAGAACAGCTTTTATTCAATTCAATTCAAAATGTTGAGTCTGTTTCGCTGGATCAATTAGCTATTAACCTCAAATTACCTGTGTCAAAGGTTTCGTCCTCCTTATTAACGCTTGAATTCAAAGGATTAATAAAGTCGTTGCCAGGAAAAATTTATAAAGTTAAATAGGTGTAATCTAGGTTACGGCTTAAGAGGTAAGAATATAATTTTAAAAAACATAGAAATCACAATATTTAAAGGTAAGCAACAAAATTCTATCCGATATTTTATCTTTGTTTTCAAATTTTTAAAAATGAATTTTGTCGATACACACGCTCATATATACCTTTCGGAATTTGAAAACGATTTGGATGATGTTATAAAAAGGATAAAAAAAGAAGGAATAAAAAAAATAATTCTTCCAAATATCGATTCTGCAACTATTTCGTTGGTTAATAGTCTTGTATCAAAAGATAATGGGCTTTTTGTTCCACTTATGGGACTTCATCCGACTTATGTTAAAGATGGTTTTGAAGAAGAGCTGAAAATTATTCTTGCTGAATTACAGGCTAACTTTTATGCCGGTGTGGGTGAGGTCGGTATTGATCTATACTGGGACAAGACACATATTGATTATCAAAAAATTGTTTTTGAAAAACAAGTAAGATTTGCACTGGATAGGAGTTTACCTGTTATAATTCATTCGCGTGATGCTTTTATTGAGGTTATTGATGTATTAAAGAAAATTAATTCGCATAGGTATACAGGAATCTTTCATGCTTTTTCAGGAACCAGTGAACAAGCTGCCCAGGTGATTGAAATGGGATTTGAAATTGGTATTGGTGGGGTAGTAACCTTTAAAAACTCAAGCTTACAGCAGGTAGTACAAAATATTGATTTAAATCATATTGTGCTTGAAACAGATTCTCCTTACCTTGCACCTGTTCCGTATAGGGGAAAAAGAAACGAAAGTAGCTATATTCCTTTAATAGCTCAAAAAATAGCAGAACTTAAAAACCGCAATATGGCCATGGTTGCAGAAATTACTACTGAAACAGCGTGCAAATTATTTCGGTTATGAGCTTCAGACCTTCAATATTGTTGATTTATACTGGCGGAACCATTGGTATGGTAAAGGATTATACCGATGGAACCTTGCGACCTCTGCCTTTTAATCGTTTAATGTATGAAATCCCGGAACTAAGCCGGGCAAACTATAATCTTTCTTCACTTACGTTTCAATCACCTTTTGATTCTTCGAATGCAAGTCCTGATGAATGGATTAAGATTGCCGAAATAATAAGGGATAATTACGATAATTACGACGGTTTTGTGGTCTTGCATGGAACTGATACAATGGCCTACAGCGCATCTGCATTGAGTTTTATGCTTGAGAATTTAAAGAAACCTGTAATATTTACCGGATCGCAACTTCCAATAGGTTCATTACGAACTGATGCAAAAGAAAACCTGATATCGGCTTTAGAGCTTGCTGCTTCATGCGAAATTGGAAAACCAGTTGTACCAGAAGTTTGTATATTCTTTCAGAACCAGTTGTTCAGGGGTAACCGGACTTCAAAATACAATGCTGAAGAGTTCAAGGCTTTTCGCTCCTATAATTATCCTCCACTTGCTGAAATTGGCGTTCATATTAAATTTAATTATCATCTGATTGATAATTTTCCAAAGGACAGATTAAAAGTCCATACTCGTTTATGTTCTCAGGTTGCTATTTTAAAAATGTTCCCGGGCATAACAGAGAATGTTGTCAATGCTATTTTAGATGTGCCTGATTTGAAAGGCATTGTACTGGAAACTTATGGGGCAGGTAATGCTCCAAATGTAAAATGGTTTATTGAATCGATAAATAAGGCTATCGAGAGAAGAATAATAATTTTTAATGTTACACAATGTTCGCAGGGCAGGGTAGAAATGGGCATGTATAAAACAAGTGTTGAACTGGAGAGAGCCGGAGTGGTAGATGGTCGCGATATAACAACCGAAGCAGCAATTACAAAGCTTATGTTTATACTTGGGCAAGACCTTTTGCACGAAATGATTCTGGAAGAATTAAACAGATCGATACGAGGAGAAATAACAATATAAGGAATTGCAATTGATTTTTTTTTACTAATTTGCGCCCCGAATTTCAGGGAACTTGAAACCTGGAATAAATAAGGAGAGATGTCCGAGTGGTCGAAGGAGCACGCCTGGAAAGTGTGTAAGCTTCAAAAGGGCTTCATGGGTTCGAATCCCATTCTCTCCGCCTCAATGTTAATTAAACCCTTGTAAACGTTTTGTTTGCGAGGGTTTTTTTACTAATTATTAACCACTAACCACTAATTATTCGAAAAAAAATCAAATTTTATACCTCATATCTTTGCAAAGTTATTTTTATAAATAACTTTGCAGAAAATAAATGTGATGATAAAATTTGCAAGCATACTCATTATTCTCCTCCTCGGTCTTCAACCCTGAAGAGAATGGTATGCATGTAACT
>JAHEEB010000045.1:0-8827 GCA_024640925.1 Bacteroidota bacterium
TGGTTGGTGCCGTGGCACTTCCATCGTATGTAACTATTGTTGCTAATCCGGCAGGTATTGCAATCACTGTAACCGGTCTGGGTGATCCGTTATAAACCGTATTGGTGCTGTTAACAGTAATTGTTGCAATAGCCTTGTTAATAAGCAGTGTTCCGGTAACATTTCCCTGATAATTAGCATTATTAATGATAGCAGATACGGTATAACTTCCTGCGTTGGTAGGTGCTGTGGCACTCCCATTGTAGGTAACAATTGTTGTTAATCCGGCTGGCACTGTTGTAACTGTTACAGGTTGAGCAGATCCATTGTATGTTACATTTATGTTTGATAGAGTGACTGTAGCGGTTGCTTTGCTGATTACTAAAGTATCTGTGGCTTGCCCGCTATAGTTTGCGTTTGTGATTACAGCTTTCACAACATATTTACCTGTAGTAACAGGGACTGTGGTACTTCCATTGTAAGTTACCGAATTGGAAATTCCAACAGGGGTTGTTGTAATGGTAACAGGTTTTGCCGTGCCATTGTAAACAACATTTTTATTTGAAACTGCAATACTTGCCGGAGCTTTTGTAATAGTGAGAGTACCAGTTACAGATCCTTGGTAGTGGGCATCGTTGATTGTAGCCACAACGGTATATGTACCAACATTAATCGGAAGAACTGAACTGCCATTATAAGTGATTGTTGTAGCTAATCCTGCAGGAACAGTTGTAACACTGACTGATTTTCCCACACCATTATAAACCTGGTCGGTATTTGAAATACTTGCAGTTGCGGCGGCTTTATTTATTGTCATAGTGCCAGTTGCACTGCCAGGATACAATGGATTGGTAATTGTTGCAATTACGGTATATGCGCCTGGTTCTACCGGTAGGCTTGTTGAACCATTATATGTTATTGTACAGGGTAAATTTGGAGGGTATGTTCTGACAGTTACCTGTTTTGCTGTTCCATCCCAGGTTGATGTTTTATTTTCGAAACGTATGATTGCATTGCTGCTGATTGTAATCTCATCGGCATAAAATAGAGCCTTAGAAGCGCCATCGTTCCAGCCAAAAAAGTTAACAGCTTCAAACTTATTCGAACCAGTTGTTGCGGTTGGAGTGTAATGCCATGGCCATGTATGAACAAGAACATCATTAACCCAGAAACTAGCAAGATCGTTTGTCAAATCAATTTCCATAGAGAAATACAACCATTCTCCATGGGTAAATGAAAAAGTATAGTTATTATTATTCACATTTAAATAGCCAATCCCATTGGTTGGGAAGTAAACCTGGCAAGCCCACTGATAATTGTAGTCTGCCCAGTTATGCATCATATTAAAGTAAGCAGTATTTCCTGCAGGCACATAAATATGGCCTGAGAAAAACCAGCGTCCTGTAGTATAGCTGCCCGGATAAAACACAATATCGTCAGCACTTTGTATAAGTAATGAATTATTTGGAGTCATTGAATAGTTGGCTGAGATAATTGCATCTTCAGCTGTTTTGCCACTCCAAAGTCTCCAGGTGGTGTTCCCTGCAGCAACTGCTTGCGAAACCAGGTTTTGTTCTGCATTAAACCCATCAAAACTTTCATAAAAAGTAGTTTGGGCTTGCATCAGTAAAGATGTCAGAAGAAATATAAAACCTGTTACAATGATTCGGATGTTCTTATTCATACTTGAGATGTTTGTGATTAATCTGGTATACGCGAGGGGGTGATAATTATCACCAGAATTACACAAATTGCTCATCTTTATCCACCGAATGCATCTTTTTTTGTGTGGATGAAATGAACAGAATAAAAAAACCCTCTCAGAAGTAAATTCTAAGAGGGTTACTAATTTAAATCCAATCTGTTATGTCCGATTCTTTATTTTCGATTTTTAACAGGTACATATTCCTGTCGTGGAAATACATTTTTATATGCTGGACGAATAATGCGTTTGGAATCAAAGGTTAATTCTTCAAGCCGGTGAGCGCACCATCCGGCAATACGCGACATGGCAAAAAGCGGAGTATAAGCTGCCTCTCTAATACCAATACAATTGTAAACAAACCCGGAATAGAAGTCAACATTGGCACAAACCCTTTTGGCTACTTTATCTCCCTTATATTCATAAAATATTTTAGGAGCCAGGTTCTCAATCATCGAATATAATTCAAATTCATCCAGTCGGTCTTTCTCAATAGCGAGTTCTCTGGCCTGTTTTTTAAGAAGAATTGCCCTTGGATCAGAAATGGTATAAACGGCATGCCCAATACCATAAATTTTACCTGAGTGGTCGTATGCTTTCTTATTAAGTATTTTATACAAATAATCAGTAACTTCTTTTTCACTGCCCCAGTTTTTCACATTATGTTTAACGTTTTCCATCATTCCAAGAACTTCATGATTGGCTCCACCATGAAGGGGCCCCTTTAATGAAGAAATGGCAGAGGCTATTGCAGAATAAGTATCTGTTCCTGTTGAGCTGGTAACCCTTATGGTAAAAGTTGAGTTGTTACCTCCACCATGTTCAGCATGCAAAATCAGCGACAAATCGAGAATATCTGCTTCCAGACTGGTATATTTTCCCTGTCCTTTCAGCATCAGAAGGAAATTCTCTGCTGTACTGAGTTCGGGATTGGGGTGACGTAAAGAGAGAGTTTTTCCTTGATATGCATGCCTCATTGTATGATATGCATAGGCAATAATAGTTGGAAATTTAGCTATAAGGTTGAGAGATTGTTCAACAATATTTTCAACTGAAGTATCTTCAGCATTTTCATCAAGTGCATAAAGTCCAAGAACTGAGCGGGCAAGAATATTCATGATATCCGGGCCCTTTAAGTTCAGAATAATATTATTGGCAAAATTATCAGGGAGCTCTCGTAAATTGCCCATATGGCTCATAAAGTCATTCATCTCCGATTTGTTCGGCAACTTGCCCGAAAGCAACAAATAAACAACCTCATCGTATCCATGACGTTTTTGCGAAAGGGCACCTTTTACCAAATCCTCAACATCAATGCCACGGTATATTAGCTTGCCATCTACAGGAATAAGTTTATCTCCTTCCTTTTCATAACCAACCACATCACCAATATTGGTGAGGCCAACTAAAACTCCTGTATGATCGGCATTTCGCAAACCCCTTTTAACATTGAATTTCTCAAATACTCCAGGGTCAAACTGGGAGGCTTCTTTAACATTATCCGATAAACGGGATATCAAATTGCTTTCTACTTTCTGAGTGGATGAAGTTTTTCCCATAATTCAATATTATTTAAGTTCATCGAATAAATTTCGATATTCAAAATTCGACAAAGTTTTCCTTTGTTGATATTTTTTTTCATTTTAAATCGTAGCAGGCACTGTAAATATTTTCGACAAGTTCCTGGATTTTTGATTGTGGAACAGCCGAAAACGCAAGCCTGATAATGTCTCCAAATACAATTACTCCTGTGTCGTATTTACTTAATAAATGTTGACGGATTTTTTCAGCATCGAGACCGCTCTTCACTTTAACACACATAAAATAGCCTGAGTTAAAGGGTAAAGGTTCAAAAAATTGGGAGTATTTTTTATCTGATAATACCTTTTTCAGTATTTCGTACCTGGATTTTAAAATGGAATATTTTTTGAATTTCTGGTCTTCATAGTCTTTTGCCAGATAAACCTGTAGAAGTAACGATTGTGAAAGATGGCTGATATTTGAAATATTTCCACGGATAGCTCCACCTGTTTTGTTTTCGAGGGCTTCGTATAATTCAGGTGTTCCTCCTTTAATTCCATAAGTTATAAAACCAACCCTGAACCCCCAGACATAATCTTCCTTTGTAGGGCCGTCAAGCTTTATTGCCAGAATATTTTCATGCAATGCAGCTAGTCTGACAAAAATCGATTCAGGGTAAACCTTATCTTCATATACTAAACCAAAGTATGCATCATCAATAATAACAACAAGCTTTTTACCTGTATCAGCAGCTTTTTTAATAACAGAAACTATTCCATCAATTTCGCTTGTCAATGGGGTATACCCCGATGGATTGTTTGGAAAATTCAGAAGAATAATAACCTTTTCGTTTTTGCTTTTTTCAATTTTATTGGTAAAAGCTTCTAAGTTAAAACCACCATTATCGAATAAAGCAAATGTATCGATAGAGGCACCATAACCGTTTTCAAAAATCAGGTTGTAATTTTCCCAATATAGGTCCGATAACAAAACAACATCTCCCTCCCCTGCAAAAAGGTATGCTGCAATACTGATACCATGAGTTAATCCATTGGTAGCAATCGGTTTACTAATAGGTATATTTTTGAGGGACGGATTTTTATTATAAATAAATTCCTTCCATTTATCACGCAATTCAGGTTTTCCAAAGCTTGGAGCATATGGAAATGCGCTACTTACAGGAATGTTGATTAACGAATCGAATCCTGCCAGATGCATTGATGTTGCATCATCTTCAATGGCTTCACCAATTGTAGCATTTATCTTTTTCCCTTTTGCCTGCGCCGATTGAGCAAGTATTCCCAATTTCGGGAAAAAGATATTCTTCCCCTTTTGAGAGAGCATCTGAAGCAGACTTTTGTTTTGACTTTCGATGATTGAATTAAGTGCAATTGCTTGATTATCCATATTAAGTAATGTTTTAAACTTTTAAGTATTACTTAAGTACAAAGATATGAAAAGCTTTCTTTATATCAATTTCAATTCATAAGATTTTTTTAACTTAATTTGAAAAAGTAAATTATTTAATGCCACTCTTTTAATAAACAGATATTTTTATGTCAAATTGTTTATAAAACTATAAAAATCCGTTCCGAATCAGGAAAGGTAAAAAACAATCTATTTCTTTATTAAATATGAGGAGGAGTTATAATCCAGATGGCACGTGCAGATGATTTACCAATATTTTTCATTTGGTGCAAAATGTTTGAATTAAAGTAAAAATTATCTCCTTTTTGAAGCATGTACTGATTATCGTTAAGTTGCATTAATAGTTTTCCTTCTAAAACTCTTATAAATGCCTGTCCCGGATGTTCTGTCATAATATCTGCCGTATCGGAATTCTCTTCAAACTCAATCAGATAGGGTTCCATTTGTTTCCCATTTTCATGTTGGGAAAGCAAAAACAACTTAGTACCAGAACTATTGGTTTTCACAAACTTAATTTCACCCGATTTAACCAGGGGGTTTTTTGTCAAGGTATCATTTTCTCCAACTAGTTCTCCAACTGTTGTAAACAAACTTTCTGCAATTGATTTTAAGGTAATAATTGAGGGAAAAGCTTTAGCATTTTCAATTTGTGAAAGCGCGCTAATACTTATACCAACTTTTTTTGATAACTCACTCAATGGCATGTTCAAATTTTCCCGCTTTCGTTTAATGCGTTCACCAATCCTGTTCATATCGATTATAATTTTATTTGTTGGATACACAAAAGTATCAATTTTATAATAAATATAAGTATTACTTAAATAATTTTAGAATTACTTAATAAAATTTGAAATATAAGTTACCCATAAATTCGTAATTGTTTTATTGTAGAATTTGACTACTATTCCGATCTTTGAATCTGAACGAATATTTTATATGAAACTGCTCCATACTTCCGACTGGCATCTTGGTAAATACCTGAATAATTTCTCAAGACATTCCGAGCAGGAGCTGGTTTTGCAGGAAATATGTGAAATAGCATCTCGGGAACAAGTTAACGCAATTATCATTGCGGGCGATTTATTTGATACATACAATCCTCCGATTGAAGCCACAGAGTTATTTTATAAAACCTTGAAACGTATTTCGGATAATGGTAACCGGGCTGTTATTGCTATTGCCGGAAATCATGATTCACCTGATCGGATTGAAGCTCCCGATCCATTAGCCCGGGAATGTGGAATTATTTTTGCCGGATATCCTAATTCCAGTGTCACTCCGTTTGAATTGGAATCGGGACTAAAAGTTTTGTATAGTGAGGAAGGTTTCATCAGCCTGGCTTTACCTGGAGTTAATGAGCCATTGCGGATTCTTTTAACTCCCTATGCAAACGAATATCGACTTAAAACATATCTTGGAAATGGGGATCAGGATGTTGAACTTCGAATGGTTTTACAGGAAAAATGGAAACAGCTTGCCGACAAATATTGCAATAACCAAGGAGTAAACATTCTTGTTGCACACCTGTTAATGATGAACGAAGGAGATGCCCTCCCAGAAGAACCAGATGATGAAAAACCTATTTTACATGTGGGTGGGGCACAGGCTATTTTTTGTGAAAATATTCCGAATCAAATTCAGTATGTAGCTCTGGGTCATTTACACAGGCAACAAGATATTGGATCTGCCCGATGCCCTGTTTTCTATTCCGGAAGTCCCTTGTCATATAGCTTTAGCGAAGCTGATCAGAAAAAATATGTTCTTCTGGCTGATATTCAGGATGGTGCTAAGGCAAAGATTAAAGAAATAGAGCTATCGGAAGGAAAACCGTTACTCCGAAATCGCTTTGATTCAGTGGAAAATGCTTTAAACTGGCTGGAAAAAAACCAGAACTGCCTTGTAGAACTTACCATGGCAACGGAGACATATTTATCTGCATCCGAACGGAAACAATTATATAATGCTCATCATGGTATAGTTTCGCTTATTCCGGATATTTCTAACAAGCCTGATTATGGTTCAGATAAGCAAAATATTGACCTAAGTAAAAGCATAAGGGAGCTTTTTATCGAATATTTTAAACACGAAAAAGGACAGGAACCAAATGAGAATATTCTGAATATATTTAAAGAAGTACTGTCGGAGGAGAATGAAAAATGATACCAGTTCTTTTAACATTGCAAGGTATTTACTCCTATCAGGAAAAACAAACAATAGATTTCACCCGGCTTACCATTGCAAATATTTTTGGAATTTTTGGAACTGTTGGAAGTGGTAAATCTGCTATTCTCGAAGCAATTACCTATGCACTTTATGGCAGAACCGATCGTTTAAATCTTGCTGGGGACAATCGGAATTACAACATGATGAATTTAAAATCGAATGATCTGCTCATCGAATTTATTTTCAAAACAGGTAAGGACGATTCGGAATACCTTGCTACAGTAAAAAGTCACAGAAACAATAAACGCTTCGAAGATGTAAAAACTTTCGAACGTGCAGCATACAAAAAAACCGATGATCGCTGGGAACCCGTTGAGGTTGAAAGCCTGGAGAAAATTATCGGATTGAGTTACGAAAATTTCAAACGAACTATAATTATTCCCCAGGGAAAATTCCAGGAGTTTCTTCAGCTTGGACGCACAGAGCGTAACCAAATGATGGTGGAACTTTTCAATCTCAATAAATATGAGTTGTATTACAAAGTAGTATCACTGGAAGCTAAGAATAACCAGCAAATTCAGAATCTGGAAGGCCAACTTCAACAAATAGGGGAGATTAGTCCTGACCAGGTTATTGAAACAGAGAAAACAATTGATGAATTAAATAAAGACATTGAAATAAAAAGCAACGAATTGTTGGGGCAACAACAAGAGGTTAATAAACTAAATGAGCTAAAACGAATAGTCGATAAAATAAAAGAAACCGAGCAAACATTGTCCCTGCTTAAAGAACAGGAAACAAATTTTGAAAGGCTGGAAAAGAGCTTAAAAGAATACGAATATTGTCGTTTGAATTTTCAACAACTTATCGATTCTTCTGCAGAAATTGCCTATAGAATAAAGCAATTCGAAAAAGTTGTAAACTACGATAATGCTTTTCTTTTAACTACTTCTCAGGAATTAACGATTTTGGAGAAAAATTTCGAAACTATTAAAAAAGATTATGAAGGGAAGGAACTACTGAAACAAAAAGCAGACGAACTTTCGCGGATTGAGCATCTTCAGGACCTGGAGAAATCGGCCAGTGAATTAAAGGAACGAATATCCAAAGGGGAGGAGGTTTATAATAATACTATTCAAGAAATAAACATTCTGAAAGGGAAAAGAGAGGCCTTATCTGGTTCCATTAAAACGTTAAAGGAACAAACTCCGGATATGGCGCTTTTGTCAGAAGTTAGAAGCTGGTTTACGGAAAATAAAATGTTGGTTTTGGCCCAGAAGGATATTGATTTGGAGCTGGAGCATGCTAAAGAAGGCTTAGAAGAGATACAAAACCAAAAATCTGAACTATGGAAAAATCAATTGCTGGCAAATATTCCTTCTGATAAAAGCTTTAAAGAATTAAGTACTCTGCTTGATGAAAATAAAGCAACCATTAAACAATGGATTGATCAACTAAACAAGGAGATAGAACATTTATCCGTGCAATCGAGACTTGAGACTTATGCCAGTGAACTGGAGGAAGGGAAACCATGTCCCCTGTGCGGAGCATTATCACATCCACATCCATTGAATATTCAAAATGTTTCGGAAACTCTTACAAAAAGCAGAGCCCGGAAGGACAGCTGGGAAAAAGATATTACTTCCATTGAGAAATGCCTGAAGAGTTTGTCAGAAAGAGAGACTAAACTTCAGCTGAAAAAAGAATTGCTGGAAAAGATAAATAAGAAACAAGCAGAGCATAAAAATAAGATTTCGACTCATCAAAAACTGTTTGTTTGGGAAGGATACAACGAAGATAAAGTGAGTAAAGAATTTCTCAGGGCAGAAGAAATCCAAAGCCAGTTGAAAGATTGGGAAAACGAACTCGACAAAACAAATAAAAAAGTAGAAGATGAAGACAAGAAAAAGGAAAAATATAATAAAGCAATTGAAGAATTTCGCCGTCAATTTACCGCAATAGTGGCTGAATCATCAACTCTTATCAGTCAGATTAAACTCTTTAATTTCGAGGAGTTTAAAAAACAACCTTCCG
>JAHEEB010000045.1:8837-11742 GCA_024640925.1 Bacteroidota bacterium
CCTGTTTAACCCAATACCAGGAAATAGAGAAATCGTTTGAAACAACAAACAAGAAAATTGCAGAGCAAAAAGGAGAACAACAAACCATAACAGGTCGCCTGCAAGCAAACCAGAAATCGTTAAACCAGGAACTGGAGTCAAAAAAATCAATTTCTGAAAAGATTCAGGAACAATTAAAAAATTCAGGATATACAGATATTTCTATCGTAGAAAAGGTGCTTTTACAGCCAATTGACCTGGAAAAGGAGAAGAAGAAACTGGAAAACTTCAGGCAAACATTTGATTTTTCGAAACAACAACTAGTTCTTCTTAAAGTAGAATTGGGAGATAAAATTTACAATGAAAAATTGCATCAAAATTTGCTAACATTAATTCAGCAAAACAATGAGGAGATTACTTTTAAGAATCAGAAGCTTGGAAAACTAAAAACAGATCTCGAGAATTTAAAAGCCAATCTTCAAAAAATGAAGGATCTGGGAGATCGTTTAGGCGCTCTGAAAATTAGGGCTGACGACATAAAAACCCTGAAACAACTATTTAAAGCAAATGGTTTTGTAAACTTCATATCATCGGTTTATTTGCAGGAACTTTGCCATGCAGCCAATGAAAGGTTTTACAGACTTACAAACCAGAAATTAAGTCTGGAAATTTCAGAGGATAATAACTTCCAGGTAAGAGATTTTTTAAATGGAGGTAAAACACGCAGTATAAAGACTCTTTCAGGTGGTCAGGTATTTCAGGCAGCTTTGTCACTGGCATTAGCCCTGGCCGATAACATTCAGAAAATAACAGAATCGAACCAGAATTTTTTCTTTCTCGACGAAGGATTTGGCTCTCTTGACAAAGATTCTCTTAATATTGTTTTCGACACGTTAAAGTTGCTTCGCAAGGAAAACCGAATTGTAGGTGTCATTTCGCATGTCGAAGAAATGCAGCAGGAAATCGATACTCACCTTAGGATTGTAAACGACGAAGAAAGAGGCAGTATAATCAAGACAAGTTGGAGCCTCTGATTAGTTACTTTTTCGAACATAAACACCAACCTCTTTACTTATAAAATTGCCCGTTGTTTTTAAATTTTCAAAGAAGGTAAGGTGGAGCGTGTCGTTTTGAATTCTGGGGTATCCTTTGTATAAAGTATCTGTCTTGTCGGTCACAATAATGAATAAACTGTCATTTTCTTTCTCAATGAAATACTTCCAACCTTCTTTTCCCGAAAGCGATGTGGCAACATTGATATCGCCAATATAGAAATTGTATTTATTATCCGCATCGAATTCAATCACCGATTCAGGGTTTTCAACCAGCGACCATTTGCCGGAAATCTGTTCTTCGAGCCTGGCTTTTTTGCATGAACTAAAAGAAATTACACAGGTAATGAGGATAAAAAAGTACTTGTTATTCATGTTTTTTATATTTAAAAACGTAAAAATAATCTATGTTGTTGTAAAATTTGTTAAAGATCGGGGGTAATCAAATTATTTAAAAAAGCATACACTGTTAATCCGGCAATAGTCTTAATACCCAATTTGGAAGTAATGTTTTTTCGATGTGTAACCACTGTATGCGGACTAATAAATAGCAAATCACTAATTTCTTTATTTGTCTTTCCGAGCGCTACAAGCTTAACAATTTCTTTTTCTCTTCCGCTCAGGTTGAGATCCGATAAACTTTTCCCCCCTGTTGGTTCAATATTAATAAGGAAATCTTTAATCTTTTTTAATACAACCTCTTCGGGGTCGCTGGATTTGACATAGCTTGATACAAAAGGTAAAACTCCATTATCAACAATGCTGGTTTCGATTAGCAAAATATCCAGTTTTGGGTTCTTTAATTTAATTTTTTCAAGACTATAAACCGGTGGTTCTGGTATTGCCGCAGATTCAATCATAATGTATTTCGGATGCCAAACCCCCTTCAGGCAATTGGTAAGGTTATCGGCAAAGTGAACCGAATCGCCTGCATAGTTTTTACTTAGTTGGCGAATGGCAGCTTTTATGATTCCGTTTTTAATGACCACTAAAATTTCAGGTGATTTCATACTTTGCTGCCCAGTATTTGTTTCTCTATCATCTGCACTTTAGGAACAAGAACTATGTCCTCTATACGCGAATGATCATTCAGGTCGCGCTCTAACCGAAAAAGTTCGAATAGTATTGCATTTGATAAAATATAATCATTCGATGGAGGAAGGTATTTAATGATGAGGTTTTTTAAATCGAACAGTTTATCCTCTATATTATCGTGCTCTTTGGCATATTGGTCAATCGATTTCTTCCTGATTATGTCTTTTAGTTCTCTGGTAATCTTTTTGTCATGAAGTGCCTGATCGATTAACAGAATGTAAGGATGAACTTCTTTTTCCTCCTTTTCTATATGTTCAGTTAATTCGGAAATGTATTCCCTGAAAAATTTCTGAATCAGGAGGTGTGCATTTTTATTTTCGGGATTTCCTTCATCTATAAGCCTTCCAATAATTTTTTCGATATGTGGTATTTTGTAGTTCAGATAATAGATATGTGACTGGTTAATATAATCGATTATTAGTTTAAGCGGAAAAGACTGAAGTTCGCTTTGCGGGAAATAGTCTTTCTCGAGAAATGAATTTGCAATTTCGAGAAAAAACTGCTGATTAACTTTCTGTTCCGTGCAAATCTGCTCCACCGTTTTATCGCCAAAACCAAGGTTAATACCAAAACGGTTTAAAACCGGCAGCAACAGATAATTTGCATGAATTGCGTCGGCGAGCTTTGTAGATGGCTTTATGATCATTGATCAACTTGTTAAGTTTATTTGCATAAAATTATGTAAATTCATAGGTACAAAAAATAACATGATATTGGTATATTTAATCTTTTTTGTCATGCGAATAGTAGGCTTAATTTTTGGAATCGTTTTTTTGAAT
>JAHEEB010000046.1:0-3663 GCA_024640925.1 Bacteroidota bacterium
TGGTACAGCGCCGGTAAATACAGGTTCAGTATATTTTCATAAAGATTCTTTCATTAACCATGCTGCCCTCAATTTGCCCTGGAATATAATTTACAGCATTACCAAGCTGAAAGACAATATAAACCCATTCCTTTTTTACAAGGATAAAGATTTTTCCGATTTTATTGAAATTTATAAAACAAAAGACACAATTAGCGAGCAGGTTATATCTTCAAAGAGGCCAAATATTATTCTTATTATACTCGAAAGTTTTACTTCGAAAGTAGTTGGAGTGCAAAACTCTGATTACAAAGCAACACCTTACCTCGATTCATTGGCAGCTAAGGGAATATTGTTCAATGAATTCTATGCAAGTGGTTTTCGCTCCGATAAAGGATTGGTTTCCATTTTAAGCGGATACCCGGCACAACCCAACACTTCTGTAATGGTTTTCCCTGAGAAAACTCAAAAACTCCCTGGATTAGCAGCAACATTGAACAAAGAAGGCTATTCATCAACATTTTATTATGGCGGCGATATCAATTTTGCTTCCATGAAATCGTATTTGTTAAATGCCGGTTTTCAAAACATTGTATCACAAACTGATTTTAGTGCTGATAAAATAAAATCGAGTTGGGGTGTACCAGACGAATACTTATTCAATAAGGTTTACAACGATATTATTAAAGCAGACACTCCATATTTCAAAACATTATTCACACTATCCAGTCATCCTCCATATGATGTGCCGGGAGAACCTTTCTTTAAAGGTAATTCTGAAGAAATCAGGTTTTTAAATTCGATCTATTATTGTGATCAACAAATGGGACTATTCCTTACCAAACTTGAAAAGGAAGGCTATTTGAAAAACACATTAGTTATTCTGGTTGCCGATCATGGGAGTAAAATGACAGGGACAAATGAATACAATTCAAAAGAGAACTATAAAATACCTATGGTCTGGTATGGTGGGCCTATAAAGGGGCATACTGTTGTAAACTCTATTAGTTCACAGATTGATATTCCTGCCACTCTGCTGGCCCAAATGCATTTATCACAGGAGAATTATGTTTTCAGCAGGAATATCTTTGATAAAAACTATAAGCCAGAAGCTTACTATGCATTCCGTAATGGTTTTGGATATTATTCCGATTCGGCCTATTATATGTATGTTAAAGAATCGGATAAAATATACCCTGTTCATAATAAAATAACTCCTGATGCTGAGTTTAGAGGAAAATTATTCTACCAGGCGCTTCATGAAAATTTTATTCTGCTGGGACATTAATCCTCAAATCGAATTCTGATTCCATTATTTTCTTCAACTGAATTTATCTAAATTTGAAAGTCTAATATTCTTATAAAATGAATGTGGGATTGGAAAATATAAAAATTGGTATTGTTCAAACCTTTTGTACTGCTGATAAGGAAGATAATCTTACTCGTACGTTAAACCATATAAGGACTGCAGCATCTGAAGGTGCCAATATTATTTGTTTGCAGGAACTCTTCAATACACTCTATTTTTGTCACCAGGAAGATTATAAGTTTTTTGATTTGGCTGAACCTTTAACCGGCAATATCATTCAAATACTTTCAACGATTTGTAAGGAATTATCGGTTGTACTGGTTGTTCCCTTCTTTGAAAAGCGTGCAACTGGTGTTTTTCATAATACTGCTGCGGTTATCGATGCCGATGGTTCAATATTAGGTATTTACCGGAAACAACATATCCCTGACGATCCTGGTTATTACGAAAAGTTTTATTTTACACCTGGCGATGGCGGATATAAATCATTTCAGACTAAATATGGAAAAATAGGCGTTCTCATTTGCTGGGATCAATGGTATCCTGAAGCTGCAAGACTCACAGCTATGAACGGGGCTGAAATAGTTTTCTTTCCAACAGCCATTGGCTGGCCTGTAGATCAGGATGATAAATTAAACAGAAAAGAATTTGAAGCCTGGCAAACAATACAACGCTCTCATGCTATTGCTAACGGAATTCATGTTGTGTCGGTCAATCGTGTTGGTACCGAAGAAAATAATTTGTTCTGGGGTGGTTCATTTGTTTCCGATCCGTTTGGAGAAATCCTTTACCAGGCTCCACATAACAAAGAAGATATTCATGTAATCGAAATTGACACCAGGCTCACTGAACATTTCCGGCAACGTTGGCCGTTTTTTCGCGATAGAAGAATCGATACATACCAACCTATTACTGAACGCTTTATTGATAAGGATTGAAAGAAATGAAAGAACTCCTTACCCCTTGTACGGAAGGTTTTATTTTTCCGGCTGAATGGGAAAAACATCTTTGTACCTGGTTAACATTCCCTAAACCAAATGAATCATGGACTTCAAATTTTACCGAAGCATGTAATGAATACATCGAATTTGTTAAAATGATAAGTCTCGGCGAAGAAGTCAATATAATAACGGATAATGAATTGCATAGCTCTCAAATTGCTGAAACCATATTAAAAAAAGGTGGCCAGATTCATAATATCCATTTTCACACATTTGGTAGTAACGATTGCTGGTGCCGCGATCATGGCCCCTCGTTTCTGGTTAACAGGAAAACAAATGAACGTGCGCTTGTAAAATGGGAATTTAATGCCTGGGGCAGCAAATATGAGTCAGATGCAGACAATCAGATCGGGAACAGGATATCTGACTTTTACGGATATAAAACCTTTCGCCCCGGAATAGTTATGGAAGGTGGAAGTATTGAAGTAAACGGTAAAGGAAGTTTGATGACAACCCGTGCCTGTCTGCTAAATAAAAACAGGAATGCCAGTCAGAAACAGTCAGATATTGAAGAGTATCTGATGCAATACTATACCGTGAAAAATATTATCTGGTTGAACAATGGCGTTGAAGGCGACGATACCGATGGTCATATTGATGATATAGCCCGTTTTGTGAATGATGATACTATACTTATTGCATCGGAAGTGGATAGATCACAACCCAATTCGCAAGTTATGAGCGAAAACTATGAGATTTTAAAAAAATCGAGACTTGAAAACGGAAAACAGCCTGTAATTGTCGAAATACCAATGCCAGAACCTTTATTTAATGGAAAAGACGCATTGCCAGCCTCGTATGCTAATTTCTATATTTGTAACCAGGCAGTTATCGTTCCTGTGTTTGGTTGCAAAAACGACGACAGAGCACTTCAAATTATTCAGCAGTGCTTCCCAAACCACAAAGTGGAAGGCCTGTATGCCGGAAATATAATATACGGCCTTGGTAGTTGGCATTGTTTAAGTCAGCAACAAATCCTCTAAACCCCTGTATTTTTCTATTGACAGAATGTTGAATATCCATTTAGTAAACTATTTTTTTTAACTTGATGCAGCATTATAAAAATGCTATCGTCTTTATATATGAAGGATGGTTAAAAAAAATGACCTCAGGATCGATCTGCAAGCTGATTTAATTGCACGATGCCGTGGTAACGATAAAAGAGCACAAATACTATTGTATCAACAATATGCAAAAGCTATGTACACTATTTGTATGAACTATGTCCATAATACCTATCAGGCCGAAGAAATGATGCAGGAATCTTTTATTTCGGCATTTAAAAACATGGATCAATACAAAGGAGAAGTTTCATTTGGAGCATGGCTAAAAAAAATTGTTATCAATAAGTGCCTGGATGAGCTGAAGAAAAAG
>JAHEEB010000046.1:3673-11741 GCA_024640925.1 Bacteroidota bacterium
AAAAGAAAATTGAATTTGATCCGATAGACAACCATCCTTATTTGATAGATTCTGTTGAAGAGAATAACGAAATATTCAACCAACAGAATATTATTAAAATACACAAAGCTATTGCTCTTCTGCCAGAAGGATACAGGACCATCCTTAGTTTGTTCCTTCTTGAAGGGTATGATCATGAGGAAATTGCTGAAATTTTAGGCATCTCGGCTTCAACATCAAGATCCCAATACACCAGAGCCCGGGCTGCACTTGTTAAACTGGTTAAAGACATGCAGAATGGATGAATTAAAAAATATTTTTATTAATAACCCTCAGCAATATGAACTGCCTGAAGGCCATATGACCAGGTTTGGGAATTTACTTGATAAAAAGCTTCATAGTAAGGTTTTCCTACTTCACTTATCCACGGGGATAGCTGCTGCGAGTATTATTCTCTTTTCGTTGATATATTTTATTGTTGATCCAAAAGTGAAGAGTAATGATTTAATCCTTGGATCGGCAAATGAAGAAACCATCGAATCGGAATATTACCTTCGTAACGAAATAGCAAACAAAATGTCGATTATCCATTCATTTAAGGTCAATAAAAAAACCAATTCTTCACTTTTTAACGATATTGATGATTTAGATGAATCTTTAATTAAACTTAGAGATGACCTAAAAGAATCACCTAATGATCAACGCATTATTAATGCAGTTATCAATACTTACCGAATTAAATTAGAAGCTCTCGATACAATTTTAAATATTTTAAATAAAAACAGTTGATATGAAAAAAAACAGTCGGAATTTCAGGATAAGCGTGACGACTTTTGTTATTATCATGTTTCTGCCAGTGATTTCAGCCCAGGAGAAAATCGGGAAAGAAATTCGTGGATCGTACGAGATTAAAGAAGGTACTAACCTTACCTTAGAAAACAAATACGGTAATATCGACCTTAGAAATTGGGAAAAAAATTCAGTAGATGTTACAGTTCAGATTAAACTGTTCGATGTTAGTGAGCAGAAAGCTCAGGAAATTTTAAAGATGATTAACATTGTTCAGTTGACCGAAGGAAATAATATTATTTACAGAACAGAATTTGACGAAGATTTTGGCAAAAGTCTGATGAACAATAATGGCGATAAAAAATTTGAAATAAACTATATTGTAAACATGCCTCAGACCTTGCCTGTAAATGTTACCAACAAATATGGCAATGTTTTTATTGATAAACTCTCTGCTACTTCCACAATTACAGTGAAATACGGAAAATTAAAAGCGAACTCTATTGCCTCAAGCAGTAACGATAACCTTACTCAGATTTACCTGGCATATTCCGACGGTAATATTGAGCTCTGTAGCTGGTTAAAAACGGAGATTAAATATTCTAAGCTTGAAATTAATGAGAGTAAAGCATTGGTTATCGTTAGTAAATACTCCAAACTATTTCTTGAACGTGGCAGTTCGCTTGTTGCCCAGGCTAAATACGACGAGTATCAAATTGGAACAGTAGCAAATTTTGTTGTACAAGCAGATTACTGCAATTTCAGGTTCAAAAGCATTGGAAAAAAACTCAATTCAGAGACCAGTTACAGCGATGTTAAAATTGCTTATATGCCGCCCAGTTTCGAATCGGTGAATATTACCAACAGGTATGGTGCATACCATATAGCTATTGAAGATGGAGCATCATATAACCTCAAGGGTATTTCTAAATATGGCGACATATCATACCCAAAAACCGGAAAAGTCAGCAGATTTCAGGAAACTACCGAGCTAAATGTAGATGGATATGTGGGCAGCAATGCTAACAGCAAATCAAAGGTTACAATCGATACAAAATACGGTTCAGTTAACTTACAGGAATAGTTTAATTATTAGAAGTTAGTTGTTTGGATTAAAGCAACTAACTTCTATTTATATAATTCATATCCTTTGCAATAGGCAACAAACGATGGATTCAGAAGATTTTCCTTATTATATTCAAACGAATTGTAAGAAGGATACTGAACCAGGTTACCTCCAGATTCGAGCAATACAGCATGACCTGCGGCTATATCCCACTCCATTGTCGGAGCCATTCTCGGATAAATATGCGCTCCTCCCTCGGCTAACATACAAAGCTTTAATGAACTCCCAAAGTTTTTAATCTCTATTTTGCCTGTTCTTTGTTCCAGATCTTTTATGTATTTATCTGTTTCCGTATTTATATGAGAACGGCTTGCCACAACAACTAAATTATTATTCACCTTTTCATAATAAGGCAATTTTATTTTGCTCTCAAAAGGTAAGGTTTCCGATGATTTACTGACATTTTCAAGTTTGTATGAACCATAACCTGAAGCAGCATAATATAACTTATCAGAAACCGGAATAAACACTACCCCTAAAACAGGAATTCCATTTTCAATAAGGGCAATGTTAATTGTAAATTCACCATTTTTATTGACAAATTCTTTTGTACCATCGAGTGGATCAACCAGCCAATAGGTATTCCAATGCTTTCTTATCGAATAATCAACCTCTTTGTTTTCTTCACTGACAATTGGAATGCCTGTTTTAACAAGTGCCTGATTAATTATTTTGTTTGACTCCGTATCTGCCTCAGTCAGTGGAGAATTATCCTTTTTAAAATTCACTTCAAAATTCTGTGAATAATATGTAAGCGTTTTTATACCAGCCTCTATACACGCCTTAATTGCAACATCCAATAATTCGTTAAGTTGAGTCATTTTTGAGAAAGATTATTATCAATATTTTCAATAGCAAAGAAACAAAGATTTATGCTTTAGATAACAACAGTGGCTGAAAAACAGGAACTAATAAGAAAAATCCTTTACTAATCATGTTATCTGCTTAAGATCGGAGTTAGTGCATAATGCAGCACTTCAAATAATAGAAATTTCATTATTTCTTTTGATTATTCAGGATTAACAATTTTTATCCATCGACTGAACAATTGAACCTAAAAAGTATTTAGTATTATTGATATATAATTTTACATAGTATGTCTTCACAGATTTTGTAAATTCGTTAAAAACTAAAATATGTTACAAATTGCAGAATTAAAACCATCTGGTATATGGGGATTTTTCGCTGAAATTCTTCAAATACCGCGCCCATCAAAACATGAAGAAAAAATTATTTCCTTTCTCGAAAAATTTGCCAGCGATAATTCGTTGGAAATAAAAAAAGATAAAGTTGGTAACCTGTTAATAAAAAAGCCTGCAAGTAAAGGATTTGAGAGCATTCAACCGGTTGTTCTTCAAAGCCATATCGATATGGTTTGCGAGAAAAATTCCGATGTAACCCATAACTTCGAAACCGACGCTATTAACGCATATATCGATGGAGATTGGGTTAAAGCAAAAGGAACAACTCTTGGAGCTGATAATGGTATCGGCATTGCAGCTCAATTGGCTGTTTTGGCCGATAAGAGTTTAGTACACGGTCCAATCGAATGTTTGTTTACTGTCGACGAAGAAACAGGTCTTACCGGTGCAAAGCTTCTTGAATCGGGTTTTTTCGATTCGAAAGTTTTAATAAACCTCGATTCGGAAGATGAAGGAGAGATTTTTATTGGTTGCGCTGGCGGAATGACTTCCTACATTCATTATCCCTTAAAGAAAACAAAAGCACCCCAATTTGCAACATACAAAGTTTCTCTTACCGGACTAAAAGGTGGACATTCCGGCGATGACATCAATAAAGGGTTGGCTAACTCGAACAAACTTTTGATACGGTTTTTATGGAATTGTTCTAAGAATTTTGATATAAAACTTTCCGATTTTCAGGGTGGCAACCTCCATAATGCTATACCCCGCGAAGCATATGCCACTATTCTTGTTAAGCCTAAAATGGTACCAACTTTCAAAGTCTATTTTGATAAATATCTCGAGACTATTAAATCGGAGTATTCTTTTACCGAACCCGGACTAAATATGTTGCTCGAAATAGTTGACAGGTCAAAAAGGGTATTAAAACAAAAAAACCAGGACAAGCTTTTATGTTCTCTTTACGCCTGTCCGAATGGAGTTGTTTCCATGAGTCAGGCTGTTCCGGGACTTGTTGAAACATCTACAAATCTTGCTGCTGTTCATTTTAGCGATAATAACACGGCTGAGATTGTTACCAGTCAGAGGAGTTCTATAGAATCGGCTAAAAGGGATATTGCAAACCGTATAAAAAGTACTTTTTACCTTGCCAAAGCAACCGTAGAGCAGGGTGAAGGATATCCAGGCTGGACTCCCAATCCCGAATCAGCAATTCTAAAGGTTTCGGAGAAAGTTTACGAATCACTGTTTCAAACGAAAGCCAAAATAAAAGCTATTCATGCGGGACTGGAGTGTGGTTTGTTTTTGGAGAAATATACCGGTCTCGATATGATTTCTATTGGTCCAACTCTCCGTGGTGTGCATTCACCTGACGAACGTTTACAAATAGAAACTGTAGATAAATTCTGGAAATTCCTGGTTAAAATACTGGAGGAAATTCCCAAATTGTAAAAAACAGGTTGTCTCCAAACCTGGCAGCGTTTGTAATTAAAGATACGAAAATACAGGCATTTCTTCTCCTGTTAACAGCTAACAAATAAGCAAGTTTACGTTTTCAACGCTGGAAGGTCTATTGACGCTTCCAGGTTGACAGCCTTCGTGAGACGGTTTTTGATTTCGAACTAGTGGTTTTCGATTTCCGTGTGGTGGAAATTCATTTCGAACTGGTGGTTTTCGATTTCCGTGTGGTGGAAATTCATTTCGAACTGGTGGTTTTCGATTTCCGTGTAGTGGAAATTCATTTCGAACTGGTAGTTTTCGATTTCCGTGTGGTGGAAATTCATTTCGAACTGGTAGTTTTCGATTTCCGTGTGGTGGAAATTCATTTCGAACTGGTAGTTTTCGATTTCCGTGTGGTGATACTCCCTATTCATCAAGTGGTTCAAATTCTTCCTTAGAAACTCCACAAACCGGACACACCCAATCTTCCGGTAAACTTTCAAAGGATGTTCCCGGAGCAATTCCCGAATCGGGATCGCCCTCTCTTGGATCATAAACATATCCACAAACCTTACATTGATACTTTTTCATTGCTGATTATTTTATTGTATTATTCTACTTTTTTCAATTAAAATCGTATACGAGACAATAATTCGTTATAAAAACAACTCTTTTATTCATACGAATATATATCTTTCTTCTAATTTTACTTATTGCAATAAAAGAAATGAGTACTATTAAGCAAATTATTTCTGATAAATTCGATTCAATCTCACTTAAAGAAATGGATTGTGTCGAACTTATGAACCGGATCGACACAAAATATATTGTAGAAAAATCGCTTCTTGAAAAGATTTTCAGCGAGATATCGTCGCAATACTTTATTCTTGAGATTGGCAACCAACGCTCTTTTCCTTACATATCGCTGTATTGGGATACCATTGATAATAAAATGTACCTTGCCCATCATAACGGACGTTTGGATCGGTATAAAATCAGGTTCAGAAAATATATTGAAAGCGACCTGACTTTTCTGGAGATAAAACACAAGATAAAGGGAACGCGAACTATTAAAAAACGTACTAAAGTCGATGATATTGAAACAACTCTTAGTTCAAAATCAATTGATTTTATTGAAAAAAACTCACCTTTTTCTGCCAGTTCATTAAGGCCTGTAATCTATACTGACTTTACCCGCATTACTTTAGTAAATAAAGATTTTACAGAAAGGGCAACCATTGATACCTCATTAACCTTTCATTGTAATTGCGTTGATAAACATACATTTTTGAACAGCACTATTATTGAGCTAAAACGCGATGGAAATGTAGGAAGAACTTTGTTAACAGAAACCCTTTCGAAATATGGAGTTTACCCCAAAGGTATGAGCAAATATTGCCTTGGTCGGGTAGTGATCGATACTGATATTAAGAAAAATAATTTTAAAGAAAAGATACTTCAACTTAACAAAATTGAGAATGGAAAATTTTATTACCGCAACCTTTCCAATACTTGTGACTAAGTTTTTGGGAATTGAACTTTTTGATCCGAAAGATTTTTATGAATTAGTCATCAGGTTCTCGTTTAACCTGATCATTATTTTTATTGCTGTTCGAATACTTTATTATCCGAAAACAAGAAGAAAAGATTACCTGTTCACCTATATCCTTATCAGCACCACAGTTTTTCTGATTTGCTTTTTATTAAATAATGTAAAACTTCAGACAGGTTTTGCATTGGGACTTTTTGCCATTTTTGGTATTATACGGTATAGAACGGATGCTATTCCAATTAAGGAAATGACCTACTTATTCCTGGTAATTGGAATTTCTGTAATTAATGCATTGGCAAATAAAAAGATAAGTTATAGCGAAATTGCTTTTACAAACCTGATATTACTTGCTATTACTTTTACTCTCGAACATATTAGTATTGTAAAACACGAATCGACCCGAACTATAGACTATGAAAAAATAGATTTGATAAAAAAAGACAGACGATCTGAACTGGTAAAAGATTTGGAAGAAAGAACCGGGATTAAAATAAACAGGGTTGAAATTGGCCGTATTAACTTTTTACGCGATACGGTAAAATTAAAAATATATTATTACGAAGAAGATGAAGCTTCTATTTTTCATGCGGATGATTATGGTTCAAGAAATGATAATTAAGGGTTTTCATGAATCATGTTAAATAAAAAAAAAGGCTGGTCGGAAAGATCAGCCTTTTCAGTTTTAAATATTTCCAGCTTTTTTATTGCTTATGAAGGTGGATGGTATCCGGAACAGCAGCTATAATTAAATCGAGGTTTGAACCTTCTAACTGGTAAACAGCATTAAAATCTTTTAACATACTGGTTGAAAGATAACCAGCATAAAGAAGTTCAAACTCTGCAGAATTGGTAGTACGGTTCTTCCAATCATAGGCATTTGTTCCGCTATTCCAGGTGCCTATATCGGTAAGACTGACAGTTAAAGTCTGGTTTTCTTTTTCATCAACACTCCCCTTTACCCCCAACATTGGATAATACGATTGCGCAATAAATAAAGAAACTTCGGTAACAAATGTTGTTTCAGTAAATACAAACGACATTTTGGCTTCAACAGTATCTGCAGAAGTTGCCATTGTAAACACATTTGTTTCCCAGTCGCCCACATATGCAGGCTTTTCGTCTTCATTATCACAACTAATAATTAAAGCAAATGCACTTACTATTAAAAGCAATGAGATAAGGTTTTTCGTTTTCATAATTCAATTATTTTATGTTATTTATAAATTGTATCTAATTCCTAATAGAAATAAGCTGCCTATTTCGTCCATATAGGCAAATTCACGTTTTTTTGCTAATAAGTTTCTGGCATTTACATAAACCATAAGTTTATTATTTAACAGCATGTAAGAAACTTTTGCATTCAGAATAACTTTTTCATCAATCTCCTTCAGGCTGTATTTACTCTGAAATTGCTGTGATGAATACGCATACATATTGGCTGAAAAGGTCATTTTTTCTTTTAACAATTTAATATCCATCGTCATACCACCATAAAAAGAAGGTGTAGCTTTGTTTTCCGTTTCATTTATCCGATCAATTGGGAAAAATTTAGAGTATGTTGTTGTACCATCAAGCCCATATCTGAAAAATGCATCGACTAACATGCGCGATATAGCTGAATCGGGAGATATTGGGATAACATCATATAGTTTTGTCTTTTGATATGTGCCAAAAACCCGTAATACAACGTTTTTACTAGCTACCCAACTAATATTTCCAGTCACACCTATTTGTTTCGAAGTTAACTCAATGTTTCTGTAAACCATTTTCACCCATGGGCGACCGGTACCAGTCTGAAAGCCGTTAAGATTTACTGAATCGGGGTATAATGCGCCATAGTTTTTGGTATCATTCATAAAGAATTCGAAATCGGCCTGTACACTCTTCATTGGTTTTACACGATATCCAAATTCAATCATATTCATAGTAAGCAGATCCAGGTTTTTCTTGCCTTCGAAATAAATAGTACCAGGCATCGGCCTTCCTGTTCTGTCCCATAAATAGCTTGCGTATGTATCGACCAGAAAAGGCCCTCTGTTT
>JAHEEB010000047.1 GCA_024640925.1 Bacteroidota bacterium
GACTTTTACATCACAAACGCGTCCTTCGCGGTTAACAGAAAACTGTACAATTACTTTCCCAAAAATTCCAGCTTCTGAAGCTTCTACAGGGTATTGAACATGTTCAGTAACCCAAACATTGAATGATTTGATGTCTCCTCCTTTAAAAGAAGCATTTTCTTCAACAAACCATACACCCTCTTCTTTCACCTGCTCAATAACTTCCTCTTTGGGAGCTTCCAATAATTGGATATTTTCCGGTGGTGCGAAATCTTCCGATGCATCGGCCAACTCATCCATTGTAGCAAGTCTGGTTTCTACCTTTACCGTATCAACAACTTCGGGTGCAGAGAATCTAACCTGCTGTTCAATTGCTGCTGGTGGTGGTGGTGGCGGTGGTGGTGGTGGCGCTTCTTGTGCCTGAAGGTCTTTAAGTTCAATACTAACATCTTTATTCAATGCTTGATTTCTCTTGCCCTTCAGTCTGTATGCCTCATACATAGGTTTTGCAATACCTCCTGCAAGGATAAAAAGAGCAATTAAAAAAGACAACATTAAGAATTTTGCGTATCGTTTACGAAGCTCATAGGCTCCGTATTCTTTATTCCGATTCGCAAAAACAATATCATCCATACTTGCAAACCCTACATTCGAGCTACTATTTAATTCATTCTTCGTCATATGCAAAGTATTGAAAGTTTAATTAACCGGTTTATTTTTAAAATCCTCCACCATTTTCTTTTCGATTTTCGACATTTCAACAATGGAGTAAGTAGGAATATTAGCTATGGACATTTCATCCATCAGGTTCACAAAGTCACCATATTTCGCTTTCTCAGTAGCCTTCACAAGAACTATGTATCCCAGATTCAATTTATCATCACTTTTCAGTTTCTTTATTTCTGATTTAACTGAATCACGGGGAATCTTAATATCGCCTTTCAATACACCCATGTTCAACGAATCGATGCGTGAATAAAGCTTTAAGTTTCTCTTTAAAAGCACCTTCCGTATCCCGTCTTTACTGAAGTTGGACTCCAATAAAGCAGGCATCTTATCTGGCTTGCTGGGATTAGCCATTCCAAAATAATAAAAGACCCTATCCTTCTCATCAAGAATAACATTTAGCACTTTGCTATCATCAATCTTTTGCCTAATTGCGTCTGGTGGTTGATCTTTCGGAAGCATTATATCCATCACTTTTGGCTTACTGAAAGCTGTTGTTAGCATAAAAAAGGTTAGCAACAAACAAAACAGGTCAACCATGGGCGTCATATCAATGTGAGTCGACAGCTTTTTCGCCCTTTTCTTGCCTTTATGTTTACCGCCGCCTTCGTTTTGAATAATTTCGGCCATATCAACTTATTTTATATCATTAATGTTCACTTCAACTTTCTCCAGGTTCGTGGTTAAGTTAAATTTGACAACATTGTTTTTCTTCAACATTTCAAATATTTCGCTTACCACTTTATAGTCAGCTTCGGAATCACCTTTAATCGTTGCAAAAGCTTCCGGATTCTGCTTACGTGAAAACAGTACCCAATAAATAAGCTCATTGTTCAACGAATCGATAGGTATTCCGGTTTGCATTGCGTCCCTTTTGCTGCCTTCGGCATCAATCCATGCAGGAAGATCTTTCAGCGGCATACCAAACGAAGCTAAATCTTCGAATTTGGCAATTTGCTGTGGTGTAAAATTAACTTGCAATTGAGTCGCCATATCCTTTAAAACTTTTCCCCTGATATGTAAAGAAGAATCGGCTCCATTATCTAAATTATAGAAGACCTTCCCCTCTTTTGAAACATAAATGGTAAATACATTTTTTTCAGGTGCAATATTTTCGGATACTGAACTAGGCGTATCAACCTGCACAGCTTCCTGCGGACGGAATGATGTCGTTAACATAAAGAATGTTAGCAACAAACAGAACAAGTCCACCATAGGAGTCATGTCCATCTTTGGTGTCCTTACCGTCATTTTAACTTTTGACATATCTCGCTATTTTAAAAATCAATGATAAAATTCGAATACAGTGTTATTAGACTTTCAAGCTAGAAGCAAAAGTCTGAGCAACGCTGAAATTTACTTCATCAATTTTATATGTCATTGCGTCGATCTTAGTAGAGAAAATGTTATAAAAAATAATTGCTAAAGTAGACCCGGAAATACCAAATGCTGTATTAATAAGGGCTTCAGAGATACCTGTTGCCAATGAAAGAGCATCTGGAGCACCAGCAGTAGCCAGAGCAGAGAAAGCTCTAATCATACCAAGTACTGTACCAATAAGACCGATAAGCACAGAGATAGAGGCTACAGTTGATAGAATAACCAAATTGCGGGAAAGCATAGGTAATTCAAGTGCAGTAGCTTCTTCCAAATCTTTCTGAAGTGCAAGTACTTTCTGGTCATTTGGAAGGCTATTGTCTCTTTGAAGATCACGATACCTGCCTAAACCTGAACGTACTACATTAGCCAAAGAACCTCTTTGTTTGTCACAAGCGGCCATAGCTTCTTCAACTCTGTCTTCATTTAACAGCCCCTGGATTTTGCGAACAAATTTCGCAACACTTCCACGGCCCTTAGCTCTAGTAGTTGTGATAAAACGTTCAACCACAAACACTATCAACATTAGAAGTACTGTAATTAAAACCGGAACAATCGGTCCACCTTTGTATATCATACCCAGATAGTCTCCTTGAAGTGGATGGCCTTTTATATTACCTTCCATGAAATGGCTGGGATCGCCCATGATAAATTTATATATGCAATATGCAACTGCTCCACAGACTAAAATTACTACAATAGTAAACACCGATTGAAGTGCTTCCCTTAAAGATTGTCCCTTTGTATTCATAAAAATTTATTTTAATTGTTTGAAGTAAAAGTATATTTTATTTAGTATTCATATTTCTTATTGTGCTTCCTTTTGTGCAGCAATAGCTTTGTTGAGGACTTCTATTGCATTTTTGGCATCGGCATCGCTTGGGTCAATAGTCATTACTTTCTTATAGAAAGTTACTGCCTGACTATAATCCTTACGTTTGGTAGAAATCAATGCCAATGTCTTATACCCTTTTACCTGCCAGCTTTTATTCGCAGGATCAAGATTTATCATTTTATTTGCATATTCTTCAGCTTTATTTAAATCTGGTTTCGGAGAAAACAAATAGAATGAACTCATGTAAGAATATCCTTCCATTATTTCCTTTTTGTACTTATTAACATCGGTGAGTCCTTTTTGAATTAAAAACTCATAATTAGAAAATGCTAATCCTTCCTTAAAATCAGGATCCATTTTTACCCTGGAGTTACCAATCCAAACATATGCCTGAAGATAATCAGGTTCTTTCTTTGACAGAAGTGAAAAAACAGAATCTGATTTAATATAATTGCCAGCCTGATAATAGGTTTTACCAAGAAACATATAATCGTCAGTAACAGCATCAGCTGAATTTACTTTTATAGAATACATTTCTATAGCCAGTGGGAACCGTTTAGAATAATATGCACTTGAGGCAAGCTCATTCATTATTTCAGTGTTGGTATTATCATCGTCATATGCTTTTTTAAGTATTTCCAACCCTTTGGACATTTTTTGTTCATCTTCCTGTCCAAGTTTTACTAAAATGCGGCCATGATATACGTAATCCTTTGGAATGATTTTATCGGGGGTTGTATTTTTGAAGAATGTTTCAATATAAGTTAATGCTTTTTCAGGGTCCGATGGTTTTTTATCAAATGCTGAATAAGCTGCCAAACGGTTCAGATAATTTCTCGAATTGTCAATTTTCTGAAGTTCTTCTATTTGAATCAATGTTTCGGCATAGTCTTTTGAACGGAAAAGAGAGTTTATATACATCACTTTTGCCGGTACATTATTCCCCGATAATTCGAGGAACTTTTTGTAATTTATTTTTGAATACTTATACAGCCCAGCCATGGTATAAACTTCGCCCAGACCTTTATAAAGAGGAGCAAATGTAGAGTCAATTTCTTTAGCCTGTTCAAAGTATGATTTCGATTCATTAATATTTCTGGCCCTGATATAAATATTTCCAATGTTTACTAACAAAAGAACATTCTTCTCGTCAAGATAAAGAGCCCTGTTATAATTGCTTATAGCTTCTGATGGTTTATTAGCAGCGATATAAATATCACCCATAGTAATAAACACATTTGGATCCAGATCGTTGGTAAACGTCTGACAATTCTTAGCATAAGCAAGTGCTTTTTTTATGCGTGGATTTTTTGCATATAACTCTGCCTTAGCAAGATTAAGAGCGGTCTCCAGATTATCTGGTGTATATTTTTTTATTTTACCTGGCAAAGTGGCTTCTGCTTTTTTCAGAAATTTATCTGCTTTAAGAGTATCCCCACTATCAAATAAAATAGTCATACCTAAACCAATATTGTTTAAAGGATTTAAAGAATCTTTCTTTAACCCATCCTGAAATATAGAATTTGCTTCTTTTACAACATTTGATTTGGAATTTGAGAATGGATCACTAATATATTCATCTAATATATTTGCTCCATAGTAAAAATAAATATCTCCGTTATTTGGTTCTTTTTGCAAAAGAGATTTGTACATTATGGTAGCATCCTCAAATCGTTCGCTCAGTGTAAGATTCTTAGCAGTGACAAGATCTCCCTGTGCTTTTGTAAAATTTGCAATACAAATGATTGTAATAAACAATAAAATACCTCTTTTCATTTCTTTAATTGTATTAGGTAAGTATTTTTACTTTAGTTCAACTATTCTTAATGGCATGGTAGCAGGTACAAGTTTTGATTTGAGAATAATTCTCTGTCCCTTTTCTCCTGCAACAAATTGCGTAAAACCTGAACCTAACCCTGTATAGGATTCACGACATATCATATATACATCCCTGATAAAAGGATATGATTCATCAGCAATATAAGCCTGGTAAGGTTTATAGTATGATCCGCTACCCGGAGCATCCTCTGAAGAAACACCTACAACATTTATCCTCGATAAAAATGACTGACTTACAGTATCATTTTTATCACTTATCCAATTTACACTAAGAATACCTATTGCATTTGGATTATTTTCTATGTAAGAAATTACTTCTTCGTTAGAATGCGCAGCCATAAAGTTCTCAGGTAATATAGTGTCTAACTTATACTTTTCTTTAAAGTAAAGAACATTACCTGATTTCTCATTATCAAAAACTATCTTAATCTTACCCAATTTGTTTTTTGGATTTACCTGATCCCAGCTGTTTATTTTATTTGTAAAGATATCTTTTACTGTGTAACATTCCATAAGAGTATCTTTATTCTTCTCATTAACAATCAAGGCTAATGCATCGTGAGCAATAACTGTAGTTCTAGCCACAATTTGTTTGGAACGAAAATAATCTTCGTCTTCTTTCGTGAGCTTTCGGGTAGTAATAATTGTTCTGATAGAGTCCCCCAGAAAATCATTAATTACGTCAACATCTGGTTTATAAAGGGGGTTTACATGAGCAGAACGGTAAAGCGCTTCAAATGTATAAATTTCAGCATCAATCATCAGTTTAAATGATTCGTCGACACTAATGTATACATTGCCACTTGTGGCATTATCGACAGGTTCTTTTACAGAACTTTTTTTACAGGAAGTTGAAATTACCACCAGTGATAAAAGAACCATCACATTCAGGCTTATTTTATTCTTTGTCTTCATTTTCAAACGGTTTGGGCTTTAATATAGTACTAATCAACCTAAATAGGCCATATGAAATTAGAAAAATTGCTAAAATAATACGATAATTCTTGGGTAAGTTAAAATAATCAGTAAACAGGAGGATAAAACCCAATGCAATCATTACTACTACAGTAAAAATTCCAAAATACCTCAAATATTTATTAAAACTATCCATAAAGCAAATGCCTTCAGGTACTTAACCTCTTTTTCCTATTTTTTGTTTTTTTAACTTGGCAAAATTAACTTTTTCACTTTATTTTCAGTGCAATAATAAAAATTTATTTTGTTTTTATATAAAACTTTGTGAATCCATTAACATTGTCATAATTCCCTACTATTCACTATTTAACATTTCAACAAAATATTTTTTTCATAAACGTTTAAAAATAATATACGTTTTTAATTTTATTGGGTTCGGTTTTTTTAAGAATTCTTCTTGTTTAATCCAATTTTCTATAAGACAACTTAGAAGTTTAAAATACTTACAAATATCTAATCTTGCTTTTTAATTAATCTAATTTAATAACGAGATGCCTATTTGTTTATTGTATTATTATTTCAAAATAAATAAAAAAAGGCCGCAGGAAAATCCTACAGCCTTAACATATAATTATTTACACTTTATTATGCATTTTGTTTTTTGCGCCCCATCTTAAGGGTATCAAATACAATTGGTGCAGCATTGAATATGGAAGAATATGTTCCAATGCTAATACCTATAAGTAATGCGAATATAAAACCACGAATTACCTCACCACCAAAGATGAACATTACAATCAATGTAAACAGGGTGGTAAGAGATGTATTCAAGGTACGACCCAAAGTACTGTTCATTGCCTGGTTAAATACCTCACGTTGATCGCGTTTTGGATACAACCCTCTGTATTCACGGATTCGGTCGTAGATAATAACCGTATCGTTTATGGAATATCCGATAACCGTTAGAATAGCAGCTATAAATGATTGGTCGATTTCCATATTGAAGGGCATGACATTACGAAGCAGAGAGTATATACCTAGCACAAACAATGTATCATGTGCAAGAGAAATTACACCTCCCAAACCAAACCTCCAGTCTTTGAAACGGATAAATATATAAAGGAAAATACCAATCAGAGCAAAGATTACCGCCTGTATAGCTGAAGTTTTAATATCATCAGAAATAGTTGGTCCTACTTTTTGAGAACTCATTACATAATCTGATGCAAATTTTTCAAAGGGTACATTTTCTCCTAATTGCGGTAATACACCTGCATAAATTTTCGATTCAACCAAACTATCTATATTTACCGACGGATTTAAATCTGTAAGTGCTTTTGTAGTAATCCTAACCTGTTTCTGAGCCTCTGTTCCAAATGTTTTAACTTCGGCAGATTGTCCAAGCGATTTTGAAATGGCACTTGATAAGTCAACTGTATTAATTTGAGTTTTCTGATCGAAACGAACAACATAACTGTAACCACCTTTAAAATCGATGCCCAGCTTAAAACCACCGGTAAACATGGAAACAATGCCTGCTCCTACAACTATAATTGAAGCTACATAAAGTATTTTTCTTATTCCAATGAAATCAACTTTAGCATTGACAAGTACATTTGCTGTAGAAGGTATCGAAAATTTGATATCGCGCTGGTGTTTTAACATTAACTCAAAAATCATACGCGACACAAAAATAGCCGTAAACATTGAGGTAAGAATACCAATTATAAGAGTAGTAGCAAACCCTTGAATTGGTCCTGTACCAAAAATGTATAATATTATACCTGTTAGTATTGTGGTAAGGTTTCCGTCGATAATTGCTGAATAGGCATGTTTATATCCGTCGGACAGAGCCAGCCTGAGACCTTTTCCTGCCCGGAGCTCCTCCCTGATACGCTCATAGATAATAACGTTCGCATCCACTGCCATACCAAGGGTAAGCACAATACCAGCCAACCCGGGAAGAGTAAGTGCTGCTCCAAGCGATGCAAGTACCCCAAAGATAAAGAATACGTTAACAGTAAGAGCTATATCGGCAACAAGACCAGAATTACTATAATAGAACCACATATAAAGCAGTACCACTAGAAAAGCAATGATAAAGGACAATTTTCCTGCATCAATAGCTTCCTGGCCGAGGGTTGGTCCAACAACAGCTTCTTCAATGATATGAGCCGGAGCTGGCAATTTACCTGATTTTAAAAGATTTGCAAGGTCCTTTGCCTCATCTATTGTAAAATTACCGGTAATCTGAGAACTACCACCCTTAATTTCGTTTTGTACAACCGGAGCTGAGTATACTTTATCATCCATAACAATGGCAATACACTTTTGAAGATTCTCACGGGTTAAGCGAGCCCATTCCGTAGCACCTTCGGTGTTCATATCCATTGAAACGTAAGCAGTACCATTTTGCTGGTCAAAATCTTGTCTTGCTGTAGTAATAACTTCGCCTGCAAGGGAAGGTTTCCCTCCACGGGCAGCTTTTACAGCATATAGTTCGAAATAATTTGTCGGTTTTTTATCTTCTCCGGTAATTGACTTCGCTGACCACAAAAATCTACAGTCGCGGGGAAAAATATTTTTTGCTACAGCCAGGGAAATATACTTATCTACAACTGCAGTATCTTTAAAGTGTGCTGTACCAACAATTGAACCCGGATAGGGTTGTCCTGTCTGCTGATCAAGACGTGGATAGAGAACTTTAAACAAAGGATATTGATCATCACCCTTTCCAACCAATGAAGTATCGGTTGTTGCAATTTCCTGCTGGGCCAAAGCATTTAGTTCTGATTTTTTACCTGAATCGACTACTTGTGCAGTTGGTGCACCTAAAGCAGGACTGACTGAAGCTGTTGTATCCTTTTTCTGCATCAGAGCTTTTTCGGTAGCCAGGTAACTTTTCACTATGTTATTGGCATTCATAAGCTCATTCTGCAGATCTTTATTTTCGTATGTTGTCCAGAACTCAAGATTGGCTGTACCTTTAAGCAAACGACGTACACGATCTTTATCTTTTACACCAGGCAAACTAACCATAATCCTGCCTGTACCTTCCAATCGTTGAATATTGGGTTGGGTAACACCAAACTGGTCGATACGAGTACGGATAATATTAAAAGCATTATCTATAGCTCCCTGAGCTTCCTTATCAATAACTTTAAGCACTTCTTCATTAGATGCTCCAAAAGGAATTTCGTTAAGCAGTTCTTTTGAACGGAAATACGATTCGAGTGATACACCGGGTGCAACTTTCTCAAATGCCTTTCCAAACAGAGCAACAAAATCGGCGCCGCCTCCTTGTTCCTCCATTCTTTTGGCTTCTAACAAGGCTCTGTTTAGAAGGCTGTCTTCAGGACTAATTGACAGATTCCTGATTACATCTGTTACAGAGATTTCCAGAACCAGGTCCATACCCCCTTTAAGGTCAAGACCAAAATTCAACTCGTTCTCGGCTACATCGCGATAATTGAACAGTTTTAGATAGACCTTTTCTGACGAAATAGAATCCAAAAAATATTGTTCTTTTTCGGTAACTATCGAATCATAAACAAGTTTGTTTTGTTCTTCTGTTACAAGCTTATTAGTTGCTACAATAGCAAACTCTTTTGCCTGATTTCTGAGTGACATGCCTTTAAAGGTAAAGGACAGCTGATATAAACATACAAGCGCCAGCACAATAGTCAAAAACAGAATGGCTCCTTTGTTTCGCATTTCTAATTGTTTTAAAAGTTACGGGTTTTTAAATACCTCTATTTTAGTTGAGGCGCAAAGATAAATGAATTTTTCAGAAGAAAAAATTGATTGTAATATAAAAGAAGCAACTTGAGGTCAATGTGTTAAAAAACCTTGCCGTTGCTACTCTAACATGTTTAGAAAACATAGATCAGGTAAGTTCCGAAATTATCTTTTTCACTGAGTCGGCAAGTTTATCGGCTTTTTCCTTCGTACTGCTCTCGGAATAAATACGTATTATTGGCTCTGTATTTGATTTCCTAAGGTGTATCCATTCATCCTGCAATTCAATTTTAACTCCATCTTCGAGGTTAATTTTTTTATCGGAAAAGAATTTTTTAACCTTATCGAGAAGGATATCAACATCGATTTCGGGACGAAGTTCAATCTTATTTTTCGATATTACATATTCGGGATATTTTTTGCGTAGTTCGGAACAGCTTTTCCCTGATTTAGCCAGATGAGTGAGAAATAATGCTATCCCAACCAGGGCATCGCGACCATAATGAAGTTCCGGAAAGATAACTCCACCATTCCCTTCTCCACCAATAACAGCTGCTGTACTTTTCATTTTTTCCACTACATTTACTTCTCCTACAGCTGCCGAACTATATTTGCACCCATACTGGGTTGTAACATCTCTCAGCGCTAATGTCGATGAAAGATTTGATACGGTATTCCCTTTATTATTAGACAGTATATAATCGGCAACAGCCACAAGGGTATATTCTTCGCCAAACATGGTGCCATCTTCATTAATAATTGCAAGCCTGTCGACATCGGGATCAACAACAAACCCTACATTTGCCCCCTCCTTTTTCATAACATTGGAAATATCGGTTAAATTTTCGGGCAATGGTTCCGGATTATGCGGGAATAATCCATTGGGTGTACAATGCAACTCTACAATTTCTTTTACCCCCAACTCCATTAATAACTTTGGAATTATTATGCCTCCAACGCTATTCACACAGTCGATTGCAACCTTAAACCCAGCCTTTGAAATGGCATCGATATCCACCAATTTCAGATCGAGGATTTGGTGTATGTGGTCGTCGCCTGCATTATGATATGCCGAATGCTTACCCAGTTTATCGAAGGGGTTAAACTCAAACTGATCTTTGGTGACCATATCCAGAATGAACTGGCCATCTGCAGCTGATAAAAATTCTCCTTTATCATTCAGAAGCTTTAATGCATTCCACTGCGCCGGATTATGACTGGCAGTTAATATTATTCCCCCGTCAGCTTTTAGATTAATGACGGCCATTTCGGTAGTAGGTGTGGATACAGGTCCAAGATCAACTACATCAACTCCCATGCTTTCCAGGGTGCCAGATACCAATTGTAATACCATAGTCCCCGAAACACGTGCATCGCGACCAATCAGCACCTTCAGTTTTTCGTTCGATTTTGTACTCTTAAGCCAGAGTGAATAGGCTGTGGTAAACTTTACAATATCCAAAGGAGTGAGATTATCTCCCGGTTTCCCTCCGATAGTCCCCCGAATGCCGGAAATAGATTTTATAAGTGCCATATTATTTTTTACTATTTATTTGTAAGCTATTTTTGCGCATCAAAAATACAGATTTTCGAATGATCCGAATCTTTATTTTATATAATTTACCAGTACTATTGGAGAGAAATTTAGCACATATCGATGAACCAAAGATTTAATAAAGCCCGAAAAGGGACAAAACAAAAGAACCCGGTATCTACTATTAAGAAGAGTGAAGAACCCGGGTCGGAAAAACTGCCAGGTACTATAATGCGTTTAAACAGGTTTATCGCTCTGTCTGGTATATGTTCGCGCAGGGAAGCAGACCAGCTGATAAAGGATGGGCATATTACCCTGAATGGCAATGTAGTTACAGATTTGGGAATAAAAGTAAATACAGACGATGAAATAAAGTATAACGGGAAAAAGATATCTCCTGAAAAACATGTTTACCTTTTATTAAATAAGCCGAAAGATTGCGTTACAACCTTAAACGACCCGCATGCAAAAATTACTGTTTTGGATATTATTAAGAATGCGTGCAAGGAGCGGATATTCCCTGTAGGCCGTCTCGACAGGAATACAACAGGAGTACTTCTCTTTACAAACGATGGCGAACTAGCCGATCGGTTAACTCATCCGAGTTACAACAAGCTCAAAATATATCATGTTCACCTGGATAAAACACTAACCTCTGATCATTTTGCCTCTATATTAGAGGGAATTGAACTTGAAGATGGCATCATTAAAGCCGACCAGCTGAGTTATGTGGAACCTGACGATAAAAAACAGGTTGGAATTGAAATACATAGCGGAAAAAACAGGATTGTA
>JAHEEB010000492.1 GCA_024640925.1 Bacteroidota bacterium
AAAGCTTATCCTGCCTGTATGGGTTTTAAACAGTGGCCACCCAAGGTAAATCTGATCATAATAGCTCTGGCCGGTATAGGTAGTTGGGGAATTTATATTGTAATATAGCATATCCAAAAAAGTGCCTGAACCCGCTCTGAAATCCTGGTAATCGAATTGCAATCCAATATAGGAGCCTTTTGTTAACTTATAATAGGTAGTACTATTTACAGAATTGCTGAGATTTTTTAATACATCTGCATCCCATTTAAAGTGATTTGGAAGATCAATAAGAGTTCTAAAATTATACAAAAGGTTAACACTCTGAAATCGTCTGTTACCATGATAATCAAATGTGGTTTTTAATTCAACAATGTATTCCTGTGCAATTACTTTTATTGGGAATTGTAATAATAGCATTACCATAACCAAAATTTGAATCTTACCTTTGATGACTGTTTTCATGGATTTATATGTTTGGCTTTTTCAATTAATTAGCAGGATTTCATGTTTTAAAAGATGTCTTGCGTTAATTCTTTACTTATTTAGGTGAAAAAAGGGTAAAGCTTTCTGAATATTTTTTACCACCAGCCTCAAGAATTACCTCATATGTTCCTTCATATAAATAAGATAAAGTAAGGGTATCCTTCATTGTAAACTCTTGACTTGACATTGAGTATCTCTCAGTAGAATCCTTTGCTACTCCATCTATTGAATATGCACCATAATGAATATATCTATAGCTATTACTCCCATTTGCTGTTTTCTCAGTTATTACAAAAACATCTGTGGGTGCTGTATCGCTCTGAGGTTCTACCTTAAATTCATTTACTTTAAAGACGCTTTTATCATTCTTTTCGCACGATGTCCATATAAGCGCAATTGCAATTACAACAAGGCTTAAAAGGAATTGAATTTTAATTGTTTTCATAAGTTTAAAGTTTTTAGTTTTATGAATTAAATTGTTCTGGTTGCTGTTCTATAGATTTATTCCATACATTTTGCGGGTTAAAGCTCTCCCCATCATCAATTTTAAATGTCTCTTCGTAAATAGCCTCTGCAGCAATGGCATATTTATTGGTTTTTGCCAGTGGTTCCCAATCATATAGTCCCAAAGGTTTCAGAGGTGATGAAGTTAATATTCTTTTCTCTGTATCTTTTACCAGTGAGCTGTCCCTTAAAATAGTATACCGTTCTACAATATATCCGTACTGATTCCCAAGTTGCCATGTTTTGTAATCAGAAGGCGCCCAGCGTATAAGAATGGAATCGGGTAAAGGGCGGGCAATGATGTGGAGGGTAGAGTCTTGTGAGTATATTGAACTATATATTATAGCTTGAAATATCAAGAATGTCACGAAATGACGTTTTGATTTAAAGTGATTTAATAAACTATTCGTAAATTCTTGAAATAGTATAAATTTCGTTTTTCTCATTAAGTAAGTGTTCAAGATTATTTTAATGGCCATATCCATTTTTGTCTATTTATGACATACTTTCCTTTATTCTCCTCAATCCACTTTATTGCAGCTTTTAAGTTTTTATCTGATGCATAAACATCTTCTCGAAATATATATTCTCCGTAGTGGAACGGGAAATTTAATACATATTGAGTGAAATAATCAAGATATAACCTATTTATTTGATAATAAACATCTTCTGTAACAGAAGGCTTGTTATAAAAAGCTTTTGATTTGATTCCAACAAGGAAGGATTCTATGGATTCCTGACTGGCAATATATCCTAATTGGGTAGGAATTAAGGTGTTGTCATAATTAGCATCTTTAAACATTTCGGGATTATTATTAAAGGTGGAAATACAATTTGCAATAAATCCTTCCTGAAACTCTGTCATTCCCAGTCTTGCAAGTACAACTTTGTAGGCGTCAATTTGAGCTAAATCTTTTTTAGGATTATATTCTTCTATTTCTATTTTAATATAAGGAATAGCCTCTTTTATGTCCAGATAACCAGTTAGAATTAAAATATAATCATTTATATAGTTTCTGGGATTAACATTGTAATTCAAATTATCTTCTAATTCCAAGATCATTTTATTTTTAACTTCTTCAAAAGGAACATTTTCTTCTTTGGATATTTCTTTGATATATTCTAATTTATTTTTAATCTGTTGAGTAACTAACTCTTTATTTAAATATTCATGGAAGGATCTTTCATAATCCGACAATGGTTCCTTTTTAACAATCCTAAGAATTTTTGCTTTTGCAGCTGAGTCAAAATACTTATAATCTGCATAGCTATACCAGTTTAAAGGAGACATTGTACAGCGATGCAATCCCAAAATATAATTTACAACTTTTTGTTTTACTGAAATATACTTGCTTTTTTCGAAGGAAGAACATATAAAATCCCTGGCAATTAACATTTCTCTAATTGTTGTATCTGTATTGTATTTTTGGGAAAACTCAATAATCCCTATTTGGGTAACACTATCCAAATTAGAAATATCAATTCTAATCTTGTCTTGTATTTTTATCTGCTTATCAATGTTCTCAAATATTTCAGTTTGAGAAAAACCTAGATTAACATAAAAAAAAAGTATTAATACAATATAGTTTTTCATAATTTTATTTAATAAATAAACCATTTAATCGTCTCCATTGATTAAACCAAAAATACTTTAAGCCAATTCTACTATAGCTCATAATGTTTTCAGTGGTTTCAATATCTAATTTATATTCTTCGTCAATATGCAGTAATCCAAAACAGTGGCCAATTTCATGACATACTACTTGATTATCTCCTAAATTTGTTAAGAAAGCAGATATTGAAGTTCCACGTCTTGCAAATCCTTTCCAGTTATTAGTTGTAGGTGTAGATAAATTGTAAGTTGTTAAGAATAAATATATATCTGAATTGCCCCTTAGATTTTGTGATGCATCAATTCCTGTCGAGTCTTTAAATACTCTTATTAACGCGTTATAAACCAAAGTTGGATCTCCCGATCTTCTGATTAGTTTAGATATGGAATCTGATACTATAATTGTATCTGTCAAAGAATTATGAACTACATCCCATTTCATAAAGACTTGATTATATGAATGCTCATTCAGGATGGTTTCAAGAGTAGCGGTATCAACGCTTGCTGTTCTTCTAATTTTTGGATCTTTTAAATATATTACATGAAGCTTTTTTACAACTAAGTTCTCCTTACAAACTATGGACAACATTGATAAGGTATCGTTAGTGTTATCAACTAAATAAATAAAATTATTAACAAAATTATTAGTTACTGTTGACTGAAATGTGACATCATATTCCTCTGATAATGATAAATCAGTTCTATTTAATTTGTTATTTATACTTCCAATGATATTTGCATTAATAATAGGTGGTCCAATTAGTTTAATAAATGAAGAACTATCATTTAAAAAGAAATCTTCGATCTTTAATTTTAACTTTAATGTAACAATCTGATTATGCTGTACTGTTAACCACGGAATATAAGAAGTATCATTATTTACTATTAAAGAGTAATAATTGCTTTTAGTCTTTAAAACTGGATATTTACTATAAAAATTATCAAATCCATATTCACCATTATATGGTTCAATTTTGTCCCATGTTACTTTAGGCTTATTATTGGTAATAATAATCGTCAAACTTGCAATCCTATTGCCTAGAGTATCTTTGACTGTTATTTTATAATTTCCTTTTTTATTTCTATTAAAATTCAGGTTATTCGATTTGGTTGCAGCTTTTACTTCATCAAGGTACCAATCTCCAGTTATTAATCCAGTACTATCATACAAATTTAGGGTGATTGATTTTGAACTTATCATTAAAGGAATTATACTACCGCCATATAATTTCTTAGTTCTCGATATAATTTTGAAATAATAATTTGTATCAATGGGTTCTACAACTTTTTTAATTTCTCCTTCCTCATCCCCCTGTGCCCAGGCCAATATCATTTCCTGTGGATCAAACATTGCATCCCATTGTTGCTTGAAAAGGTATGTGCCTGATGAATAATCCATCATGTTATCTTTATCTGTCAGACCATAATCATCATTAAAAGTATGCCTCAACTGGAAAAATCCGTGACCAACCTCGTGAGCAATTGTTTTGTATGAAGTTTCATCATCGGAAGGTTTAAAGATATAACCAAACTGGCTGCTCAGGGGCATATCGCCCAACAATTGTTTGTCTTCGCTGTTTTTAGCTTCTGTTGAGAAAACAAACACATACAAAATTTCTTCATCTGCTCCACGCTTTTCAGAATATACCTTGTTTAAAGACTTCATTTCTGAACTGTACATTGAGAAAAACCCGGATTCACCTGCCTCAAGCTGTCCATCTCCATTTTCATCCCAACTCATATCAGTAAACGCAGAATCGAGAGTTACTTCCCATTCTACTCCGTATGGTAACCAGGCTTTATTTAAATTTTCTGATATGTTTTCAAGGTTTACATCCTGTTCACCAACAGGTACAAGCACCATTTTCCTTGAAAGCATTTCATATGTTGCAACTTTTAGTTTTCCAATACTAATTAAACTATCTCCTTTCGGATACA
>JAHEEB010000493.1 GCA_024640925.1 Bacteroidota bacterium
TCAAGCATATGAATATTATGCAGGGTTCCATTGCTGTATGAATTTAGTATATCCTTCAGGGTATCTCCATAATCTTTCCAGATTTGCTCGTATATGTCCGTCTCCAGCGAATATTGCTGTAATGCCCAGAAAAACCATAATGATGCATCAACAGTATTGTATGCAGGGTTTTCATCAGAGCCCATATTAGGGAATATTCCGTATTTAACCTTAGGAACCATTGTATCAACAACAGCTAAAAAGGTTTTAGTATCACCTTTTGTGAGAGTAAGCCCTGGAAGAGATATAAATGTGTCGCGGCCCCAGGTACCAAACCATGGATAACCTGCAGTAATTTCAACTTTTTTATCCTTGTTTACAATAAATTGTTCCGCACTAATCAATAAACAGTTCTTAAAACTGGAGCGTGGTATCCGTTTTTTTACTTCTGATGCAAATTTTTTGTTTAAGGTTTCGGGGGCTGTCTCTGAAGTACTTGCCGAAAAGATTAAGGTCTCACCCGGTTTTAACCATGTCTCAAAAAATCCCGGTACAAAAAGATCCTCTTTGTAATCGTATCCCCGTCTTTGTTCTTCGAGGTATTCAATATTATAATACCAATCCGGTACCTGAACAAATTCCATTTCTTTTGAAAACTGCATATGAAGATATGGATACCCATCGTAAAGTTTCGATTTTATTCCATTCGAAATATGTTTTACTTTCGTATTGGCATGCAGGTTGGCTTTACTCAATTGATGCATATTTCTAAATGCAAGAAAAGGTGTAAACTTAATTTTTACTGCCTTATCAGCTTCAGCTAATGTATATTTTATGAGAATCTGTTGTTCTTTCTCCACCAAAAGTTTTTCCCTGATTAATTGAACTGTTCCTATTCTATAATATAACTGGGGTATAATCTCAGTAATAAAATCCTGAACATATTTATGACCTCGCGGCAGATACAAGTCACCTTGATATTTGTGGATTCCTAGGTTAAATTCGTTTTTATCATAAATGATTGAAACATCAAGTGAGGAGAGCAAAACGTGCTTGTCGCCATCAAGATGTTCCATAGGGCAAACCAGTAATCCGTGATATTTTCTGGTATTGCACCCTACCAGGGTTGAACTGGCAAAGGAACCGGCCCGGTTGCTTCGGATAGTTTCGCGACTTAAAGAATATTCAAGGTTTGTAAGTTCTTTTTTGTCGAATTTTAAATAGCTCATCGGTCATTTTTCTTTATATACAAGTTATCAATAATTCATCAAACTTCCCTTCAATTTGAAGGTATTTTTTACAAATTTCGTAAAGTAGCATAAAACAAATCTTAATTTTAATGTTAAATAAATGTTAATGTTTTTCGCATTTTGCTTATAAAATGTAATAACATGCAACTATTTTATTGCATTTTATTGCAGATTGACTGAATTTTATTGCATATAATAAGTTGTATTATTTTTAAGACTATTTAATAGTTAACGTTTAAAGTTTATATTTATTCTGCCTGAGTACAGGATATCAGCTCCCTTTGTATACAATTCCTGATTTTCAAAATTGGGCGGAAAAGATTGAGCAATACAAAACTAAAATTGTGTAATTCGGGTTATCTGTTATGGCTAATAAATATAGATCTGGTGTTTTTATTAGATTTTTGTATCTCTATTGACAAATCCCGGTTTAATATGTCTTTAAAATTTTCAGATATCAAAATGTGTTATAGATTTGCACTGTGTTAATACAAAATCATGAAAAAGCACAGTTCTCTATTTGTTTTAGTTATTTTATCCTCGCTGATAATGCTTCAGTGTGGAGGTGAAAAGACTAACTTTCACATTACCGGTAAGTTTAAGATATCTGCCCAAGGTGGAGCTACCCTGGGTGTGATGGGTATATCTGAAACCCAGATTATAGATTCGGCAACAATCGATAAAGATGGGAGGTTTTCTCTCCGTGGTTATTGTAATGAACCTTCTTTGTGTATCGTTCGTTATAATAATGAAAAAATCTTTCTTGTAGTAAAGCCTAAAGACAAGATATCTATTGATATTGATAATTCGTTACCTATCCATGGCTATTACATTGAAGGTTCGCCCGACTCGAGGCTTGTTCAGAATCTTATAATAGAGCAGGATAGAGTTCTGGATAAAATTACTGAAATAAGTATTCTATACGAAAAAAGCAAGATGCAACCAGAGACTTTCGAAGAGAAAAAAATTCAATTCGATAGTATTTATGATAACCTGCTTAATAAGCATAAAAAATTTACTGAAAAGTTTATTCGTGACAATCCAAAATCTCTGGCATGTATTTTTGCATTGTACCAAAATTTTGGCAAAACAAACCAACCCCTGTTTGATAAATTTTCCGATATTGAAATTTTCAACCTTGTTGATTCAAATCTAACACCACTATATCCAAAAACTCCCGCTGTAATTGCGTTAAACCGCGATGTTACTGAAATAAAAGAACAAATAAGCTTTAAAAAATTTTCTGATGAACTTATAAGACCAGGCCGCAAAGCTCCGGAGTTTGTAGTTGAAACTATCGATACATCATCTATTTCATTAAAAAATCTTGAAGGCAGACCAGTTATATATTTCTTTTTTGCTTCATGGAATCACGAATCATCTATTGAGGCACCGAAAATAAACGAACTCTACCTGAAGTATAAAAACCTTGGACTTCAGGTCATTGGAATCTCATTTGATACATCTCATGAGAAACTGAAAAGTTATCTTGATACAAATAAAATTCAGTTCCCTGTTGCCTGCGATTATAAATATTGGGATTCAAAATATGTCCCCGAATTCGCTGTCAGGTTTATACCTGATGTAATACTTTTAGACAAAAATCATATTATTAATAAAAGAGATATTAATTCTGATGAACTAAAACTAATATTTGAAGAATGGAGAAAAAACAATATGTTCTAAGGAACCTGCATCGTGTAATTTTAATATTCTGTATTACATTCATTGTATCTTGTAGTTCAAAAGAAAAAGCAAAAATACGCATTGAAAACATTGATCTGAAAGGACAAAAAGCCATTTTAGAAGAGCAAAGGGTAAGTGGCATAAGAACTCTTGATTCAGTGAATTTTTCAAGAAGAGGTGTTCTTAAGTATACTTTTGAACCAAAACAGCCAACCTTTTATACTGTAAGAATTCCATCGGGTAATGATATTTTCCTGCTGGTATATCCGGGTGATAAAATTAAGGTTACAGCCAGTTCAGATAGTCTTGTTATTACGGGCTCTCCGGAGAGCATAAAACTAAATACCCTTTACGATAGTCTGTTTGCTACACGGAAAATTTTAGAGGATATACGCACAAAATATTTTGCATCTGAAATTCAGCAGGCCAAAGACAGCCTGAATAATGAATATATTGCGGTATCTGATAATTACAGACGCTTTACAGTACAATTTGTTCTTGAAAACATGAGTTCATTGGTAGGGTTGGCTGCTTTATACCAACAAACGGTCCAGGGTGAGTATGTATTAAACCGTTTAAAAGATCTTCAATATTTTAAGCTTGTAACGGACTCACTAACGAAGCGTTTTCCAAAGCATCAACATGTTAAACAATTGCAGAATAATTTTAAACTCATGTATGAATCCTATCAACTTGAACGTTTAAAAGCAACTGCAAAAAATGTTGCCATTGGTATCCCCGATTTGAATTTACCAACTATTACCGGCGATTCAGTTACACTATTGTCATTAAAAAACAGTTATGTCTTGTTGAATTTCTGGGATAATAACAGCCAAAAAGATATTAATTTTCCATACTTGAAATCCATCTCGGAAAAATACCAGAGAAAAGGATTTTCAATCTATAATGTATATGTTGGGAGATCATATGATACATGGAAAAGAATCGTAAAGTTTGAAGATATTGGAAGCTGGATAAATGTAGCTGATACTTCTTATCCATATTCCAGAAGTCGTATGTCATACAATGTAAATGTTCTGCCAAGCAATTATTTAATTGATTTGAAAGAAAAAAACATTCTGAAGAAGGATTTGAATGCTCGTGAGCTTGAAGAATTCCTGAGCCAAACCATGAAATGACAAAAAACAAACTTCATGCAATCTGATAAAAAGATTTATTTCATTTCCGATGCTCATTTAGGATTATACCCAATTGAAAACAGCCGTATCAGGGAAAAGAAACTCATTCGCTGGCTCGATTCCATTAAAAATGATGCGGAGGAATTGTATCTTGTAGGAGATATTTTCGATTTCTGGCATGAACATAAACATGTTGTACCGAAAGGATTTGTGAGGTTTTTCGGCAAACTTGGGGAATTAACTGACTCTGGAGTTAAAATTTATTTCTTTATCGGAAACCACGATATCTGGGCATATGGGTATTTTAAAGAAGAACTTAATATTCAGATATATACCAATCCTATAGAACGAACATTTGGCGACAAGAAATTTTTTATTGGTCACGGTGATGGCCTTGGACCAGGTGATAATTCATACAAGCTCCTAAGATGGACATTTACAAATAAAGTATTGCAGTGGTTATT
>JAHEEB010000048.1 GCA_024640925.1 Bacteroidota bacterium
GAAAACCAGGTGTGGGAAATATTTCGTGACAGCAATGGACAAATTTGGGCTGGAACTTACCTGGGTGGTCTAAAATATTTAGACCTTAAACAGAATGTATTTCTTAAATATAACCTTGATAATGAAAACAACAGGGCAGTAACTGTTAGAGCCATTAATCAAGACGCGCAAGGTAATTTGTGGGTTGGAACCAGAGGCGGACTCTATTCTATCAATCTGAAATCGAAACGACTTTCACATTATTCTCATAATATTTACGATGAACATAGTCTTACTCATAATTCTATTCTCGACTTAATGGTTGATAAAAAAGGAGATTTATGGGTTGGAACACGCAGTGGGGTGAGTTTCTATAATTTCGACAAGCTGGCTTTTGGCTATTTGTCCGCAATTGATATGGGCGAACCACTGTTAAACAATAACGAGGTTTACGAATTATGGGAAGATGAAGATGAAAATCTATGGATTGGTACAGAAAGTGGCGGACTAAATATTTTTAGCAGGAAACAAAATACAATGCAGTACCTTACTAAAGCAAACGGTCTTAGCAATAACTGTATAAAGGCAATTATGCCCGATAATTCCGGAAATATATTAATAGGTACGTATCTTGGAGGGCTCAATCAGTATAATCCAAAAACAAAACGCAACCGGATTTTTGAACATAACCCCACCGATTCGCTTTCACTGAGCGACAATTCCGTTTGGGCATTTTTACGTGATCATCAGGGAAAAATCTGGGTAGGAACTTCCACCGGAATTGATTTATTTGATGAAAAAAGAGGTGTCTTTCAGCGATTTGGAAAGAAGTTTAACGTTGGAATGGTTGTCATGATTTTTGAAGATACCAAGAATCGGTTATGGATGTATTCCAGCGATTTAAACAAGTTAACAATGGTTGGACCAGATAATTCTATCCACAATTATCATATTGCCGCCCGAAGCATGTGCAACGACGATAAAGGAAATCTCTGGATTGCATCTCTTGGTAATGGCTTGATTTATCTCGATCCTAAAACAGACAAAACGCTTACTTATAATGTTGATAGTGGATTGTGCAATAATGTGATCTATGGAATGATTAATATCGATAATCAATATTTATGGCTAAGTACCAGCAATGGCTTATCACGCTTTGATATTGAGAAAAAAGAGTTTAAAAATTATACTAGTAACAATGGACTCTTTAACGGTGAGTTTAATTATGGGGCTTTTTTAGAGTGTAAGGATAAAACCCTTGTTTTTGGTGGCAAAAAAGGAATTGATTTTATTTTTCCGGATAAGTTGAGGGATAACGAATATATCCCTCCTGTTGTGCTAACCGATTTCAGAATTTTTAATAAACCCGTAATTATTAATCCGGGCTCGAGTGAAGCAAACCAACTACATAATTTCATTTTCGAAACGAAAAAAATCGTTCTTACCCACGAACAGAATATGATTTCTTTCGAATTTGCCGCATTAAATTATGCGAACAGCAGTAAAAACAGGTATAAGTATAAACTTGAAGGATTCGATAAAGAATGGAACGATATAGGAACAAGTCGTCTGGCAACTTATACCAACCTCGATCATGGAGATTATGTTTTTAAAGTTATTGGCTCTAACAGCGATGGTAAGTTCAATAATGCCGGAACATCTGTCCACCTCATTATTCTTCCACCTTTTTGGAAAACATGGTGGTTCAGAACTATATTAATTCTTATCGTCATTGGTTTGTTTTACCTGGTTTACAATTTTATTATCAATCGCGAAAAACTAAAACACCAACTATATTTCGAACGACAGGCTGCAAGGCAAATTCAGGAACTTGATCGATTAAAGCATCAGTTTTTCATGAATATATCTCACGAGATAAGGACACCGCTTTCCTTGATAATAGGTCCATTGAATAAGTTAATAGGTTCTGAATTCGATAAGAAAGCAGCTTTGGCTCATCTGCAAATTATTCAGCGTAATACAAACATACTTAGCCGACTGGTCAATCAACTTCTCGATTATCGGAAACTTGAAACTGGTAATCTTCAACTCGAATTAAAAAAGGGAAACCTCAGGCAATTTGTAGAAGAACTGGTAGAATCATTCAGAAATTTGGCTGAAGAAAAATCGGTGAACCTTGAGTTTAATTCATTGCATAGCCAGATTTTTACGTGGTTTGATTCCGATAAGATGGAGAAAATAATAAATAATCTTCTTACAAATGCGTTGAAATTCACTGATCCCGGAGGAAAGGTATCTGTTGCCCTATCGCTTACAAACCTTGACGAACTCGAAGCAAGCAACCATTACTTACCTGCAATCGATTTTGATGCATTAGAAGATAAACAATTTATAAAGATTATAGTAAGAGATTCCGGAATTGGCATTCCTTCGTCGCAACTTATGAAAATTTTCGACAGGTTCCGCCAGATCAATAATATGGGTAAAGGAGGAACTGGCATTGGGCTATCGCTGACAAAAGAATTAGTGATGTTGCACAAAGGACATATAAAAGTTAAAAGTATTGAAGGTAAGGGCAGTAAATTTACACTGTTGTTCCCTTATAACGACATAAATTATATCGAAGAAACCTCAACGGCTGGTTCAGAACAGGCTCTTTCCGAAACAGAAAACATTGTTACAACCGATGGTAAAAAGCAAATCAATGAACCCATTTTACTGGTTGTGGATGATAATGCCGATATACGAGAATTCATAAAATATCATTTCGAACCGGAATACCAGATTATACAGGCGAAAGACGGAAGAGAAGGTTGGGAGAAAACCCTGGAAATCATTCCCGATTTTATTATTGCTGATGTTATGATGCCTCATATTGATGGAAATGAATTATGCCGGAAAATTAAAAATGACGAACGAACTTCACACATTCCGGTTATTCTGTTAACAGCGCTTTCATCGTCACAAAATCAAATGGCAGGTATTGATGCAGGGGCCGACGATTATATTGTTAAACCTTTCGATATTACCCTTTTGAAAGCTAAGACAGATAACATGCTTTCCATACGGAAAACGTTGCGGGAGAGATATAGTAAAGAGATGTTACTTAAACCGAAGGACATTGTTTTAACATCGCCCGACGAAAAGTTTCTAAAAAAAGTAATTGCTGTAGTTGAGAAAAACATTGCCCATCCTGAACTTGATGTCGATTTCATATCGAAAAATGTTGGAGTAAGCCGTACACAATTATATCGAAAAATAAACTCTCTTACAGATATGGCTGTTAAAGAGTTTGTAAAGGATATACGATTAAAAAGGGCGGCACAACTGGTAACTCAGAATAAATTGAATATATCAGAAATAGCATATGAAGTTGGGTTTACCGATTTGTCTTATTTCCGTAAATGTTTTAAAGAGAAATTCGGTATAAGTGCAAGCGAATATCAGAAAGGGTAATTACCAGGTTACAAACAATCAACAAGCTAATCTAAACCCTAAGCTGCGTGGCAGACAGGAAAAAACGGGAAGGATTGGCTGTAAGGTGGTTTTTTCCGCTGGGTTTTGTATTGTTTTCTTTTTAAAACTCTCTTTCCCGTTTTATTTAGTTAGATAATTCCTGTGCGAGTGTTTGTTAAATATTCTCTGATGGAAGATATTCTTAGAAGTTTCTCCTTTTTATCCGATTCTTGGCATAATTCCTGACTAATGCATAAATAATCTCCCAGTTGAACCTCTGTAATTAACAAGAATATCATCAAATATTGGTAAAGGAGAAACAAACCCCAACTGGATGTTATCTTGTCGCCAGAACCGATAATCCTTGTTAATTATAGATATAATTAAGTGTAATTATTATATTGATTGTCATAATTTTTTATTTTTGTCATAATACATTTGATTGGCCTGTTATTTCTTTGAAATTTGAACCTTGTATTCAAATTAATAATTCATGATTTTAACAATATACTAACACTAGAAACCTTAACTCATTTCAAATGAAAAAATTTATTACCCTACTTCTCTTATGCTTGTTTTATCAGGGAATTTTGATGGAAACGAATGCTCAAGACTTTTATACTGCCGACACAGTTATTCGGAAATATTTTGCTGCTACCACATCTGATCCGGGTACAGGCTGGTATTTACCTGAATTTGACGATTCTGGTTGGCCATCAGATTCTGGAGCAGTTGGTTATGGTTACGGTAGCTCTGGTTATAATGTAATAAGTTCTACCACTAAGTCACTCTACCAGCGTATTACCTTTCAGATTGAAGATTCAACGGCAATTTCAGAATTAAATTTGACAGTTGATTATGACGATGGATATATAGCTTACCTCAACGGTCATGAAGTTGCACGGGTTAATGTTGATACAACGAAATTCCCTCCTTACAATGCCATTGCTATACGTTCACATAAATCTGAATTTGCTTTGGGACAGACAAACCCTGTTTTAGGTGTTTACCTTGACAAATCGGTTCTTAGTTCCTGTTTACTTAATGGTGATAATGTTTTGGCTGTTCATACACTAAATGATACGCTAAATGGTGGTTCATTGATAAATATACCTTATTTATTTAAGGTGTATTCTGGCTATTACAACTATTATTCAATGATTTCGCGTTACAAACGCCTGGTTAATATCGATTCATCCGATATTCCTTTGGTTGTGATTAATACCGATGAATATTATATTCCATATTCATCCGATGAATATGTTAAAATACATATGGGTATTATTGACAATGGTGTTGGTAAATACAATAAACCTATTGATTCATTTAATGTTTATAATGGTTTGGCGGGTATAAAATTAAGAGGTCAATCGTCTCGCGATTTTCCAAAACAGACATATCGGTTGGAATTAAACGATGAAAATGGAAATGATACAAGCGTTGCATTATTAGGTATGCCAAAAGAAAGCGACTGGATACTTTTTGGCCCCTTTGCCGATAAAAGCCAGATACGAAATAAGGTCGTTTACGATTTGGGCAGCAAATTAGGAAGCTATAATCCACGGGTGCGTTTTTGCGAACTCATAATTAACGGACAAGCGGTGGGTTTATATATGTTAACGGAAAATATTAAACGTGATAAAAACCGAGTGAATATTGCTAAACTGGGAGAGACAGATATATCGGGGGTTGATGTAACAGGTGGGTATATCTTTAAATATGATAAAAGCGATAATCACTCTATTTTTCTTAAATACAACAGACAAGTTGATTATCCCGATGTGCTTCAACCCGAGCAGACAGCTTATTGCGAGAGTTTCTTCCATTTGTACGATTCGGTATTAAACTACAATAATTTCCGTGACCCCGAAATTGGTTACCGAAAATACGTGAGCGATTCAAGTATTGTTGATTATGTAATAATGAATGAAATCACTAAAAATGCTGATTCATATTTGTATAGTTCTTACTTTTATAAAGACAGAGAGGATAGGGACAACCGTATAAAGTTCGGCCCTCTTTGGGATTATGATCTTGGTTTTGGTAATACCAGGTTTCAGGATGGCAATCTTACTGACAAATGGCAATATGAATATAATACAGGAATGAAAATTACCCGTTTTTTCCAGGATACAGTGCTTGTTGATCTGTTTCAACAACGATGGGCCGATTTGCGTAAAACTACGTTAAGCAACGATTCTATTTTTGCATACATCGATTTACTGCTAAGTTATACTGAAAAAGCCAGGATTAGAAATTATGAAATATGGCCTGTTATTGACGAAGAAATTTTCTATCCGGGATATTACATTACAACATTTGATGCAGAGGTTAATGCAATGAAGGATTGGATAACCGAAAGGCTTGCCTGGATTGATGCAAATATTGAGATAATTAACTATCCGGTTAAACTCATTAATCCTGTAATAGAAGCCGAAACCGGTGTTTTTAGCTTCGATGTTTACCCCAATCCTTTTTCAGAAGACCTTAAGGTTTCTCTGTATGTTGAAGAGCATGGAAGTGTAAGGTTTGAGGTTATCAATCTAACCGGACAGGTAATGTATTCGGTGCAAGATGTTGTTGATCCGGGAAATTATGAAGTGGATTTAACAAATCAATCGACCTCTTCACTGGAACCGGGAATGTATTTAGTTCGTTTATACATAAACAATATTCCTGCTGGAACGCAGAAGATTATAAAAAATTAATAAGAGGGTGTCCAAAAAGTTGATAAATAGCCACGAAGACTCTAAGACACAAAGGTATCACTAAGGTTAATGTATTTTAAATAAGATCTTTGTGAATTCTTTGGGGGTGAAATCCAGCTAAAATGAAAATTTACTGTTTTTTGTTGAATCCTTTCTTACAGAAAGATGCTGATTAATATGTTTCTCAACCTGGCTGCGTCATCAGATCGGCCAGCGTTGTTGAAAAAGTACCTGTTTACTTTTGCTGGACGAAGCTTTCTGCTTAACCTCCCCCTACCCCTTGCAAAAGGAGGGGAGAATTTCTGCTGGAAGAAAAATTATTGTTATTAGTTGAAACTTATAATTCTTTTTTACTAAAAAATTTCCATTTGCACAAAGTTCTGTCCTCCTTGAAAAGGGACAGAACTTAGTGCAAAATGAGAGTTAAAAATTTGTAAACCGGCAATCTTAAATTATCAATAAAAACCGAAATTCATCCCAAACGACCATGTTAATGTATTGCCCTGGTAATAATCGGAATTGTAACGCTCATAATTTCCTGAAACATTCTGTTTTTCAACATTGACAAATACAAAAAAATCATTAAGAACCTGATATTGGGCCAGCAATCCAAGTTGAGATTGTTCCCATTCGACATGATTGACAAATGGTTTTCCTGAAATATCTTCGATACGTGAATATGCGTAATCAGGTCCCTTTTGTGCCAGGGAATACCATGTTTTAATATTAAGTTGTCTTAAGGGCTTGTATGTAAGTTCACAATAAATTTCCTGTGCATTGTCGTTTAGATAATGACCTATGTTGTACCAGTTTGAAGCATACAGAATAGTTCGATCGTTCTTGTATACAAGCGGGTTGTTGTGGACATATTCCAGTGTGATGCTCAAATTTGGGAGAATATTTGAATAACAAATACCTCCTAACATGCTCCAGTGATTAATGTTTTCAGTTTTGCTTAATACTGTCGAAAACGACATTACATCGATAAACATTGAGTAATACATATGTGTGTTTTTAATAAGCCTGCTGCTTATATCAAAAAACATCTGTGAGTTTTGGCCTGCTTTATTTGTGTTCCCATTGTATGTATGATCGACCGATTTATAAAAGAATACAGGAATAAAATAGGCCGGGTTCAGGTACTGGTCTGAATAAACCACCGAATTACCAACCGAAATATTGAGTTGTTTCCAGGGTATAAAGGTAAACATATTGGCAGCAATGAATTTATTATGAAAAACATCGCGCTGAACGCCATTGTAACTATATGATCGGGAGCTGTCGACAATTTCAGACACAAGCCATCCGTGTACATAGTTGAATTCGAACCATTCTGCAGGTTTTAAATGCCAGCGTAGTTGCGCAAACGATGGAGATTTTGATGAAATAATGTTAGGATACCTGTACGAATTACCCCATTCAAGATGATCCTTAATCAGGGCGATTTCTCCCCATTTCCAACCCCAGGTTATTCCCCCACGCATTTCGCTGTAATCTCCCCCACGGTATTTTCCTCCATTTCTTATAGTAATCATACCCGTGTCGGCCAGCCGGATTTTTTCTGTATTATCCCTCAGGCTGGCATAAACTCCCAGGTGTTTCCCTGCATAAGCAAACGCTTCGGCACCATAATATCTGTGATAATTAACCCCATTTTCATTGCTCCATATCTGGCCCCCTAAAATACCATTAAGAGTGAAAGTGAAGAGCGAATCGTTATAATAAAAGACATCAAAACGTTTGTTTTCAAACTTTCCGGGCAAAAGCTCTTTATTAAAATCCCTGAGGTAGAAGTTCAGTTCAGATATCTGTCTCCTGTTCAGTTGTCCTTCGACTGTTTTAATTTCCATCAGTTTTTCGGCAACAAACCGGCGTGTATATGGTTTTACTACCGAATTGATCCGGATTATTTTTTCGTTGGCCATTTCGTCAAGAAAGGAATAAATGGCTTTATTGGCTACATCGACATAAACAGTTTGAGTAAAACCCGCTGTGGTGAATAAAATAAAGTATAACAGCAAGCATAATTTTAAAATTGTGTTCCAATTTGCTGATTTGTGGAAACAAGCACCAGGGCGTTGGGTGAGGCAGAATTTTACTAACTTATTCATAGTTGAGGATTAGGGTTATAAAATTAAGCCAAATTCTATGATATCTTAAACCGAAATTTCAATACATCATAAAAATAGAACCAAATAGCTACTTTACCGTCATTGCTAGGCAGAGGATATGCTGATTGGATGTAAAATGGACCATGAAGAAAGTATCTCTGATGAAAATGGATTACTGACAAAACAATCTTTCGATGCACGCATTAGCGAATGCGTCAACGATTAATCCACAAATAAGAATTTGTAAACCAGTAATTTTCTAAATCGGGACAATTGAATTTTTCATGTTTTAATTATGGATTAATCAAGGTTAAAAATTGAAATAGTTAAAAAGAATGTAAATGATTATGTTTGCAACATATAAAGTGTATCTTTAATATACAACAACCAGGAATGAAAATCAGCGGCTTCTCAATGGTTAAAAACGGGGGTAAACTATATTATCCCGTTAAAGAATCAATTCTATCAGCACTTCCACTTGTCGACGAATTTGTTATTGCTCTTGGCGACTGTGATTCCGACGACGATACCCGTAAACAGATAGAAAGTATTGGAAACAGCAAAATTAAAATAATTGATACAATTTGGGATGTACAAAAATTTACACGTGGAACTGAACATGCCCATCAAACAGACATAGCAAAAGCTCAATGTACAGGCGATTGGCTATTCTATCTTCAGGCCGATGAGGTTATTCATGAAAAGTTCCTTCCTGTTATTGAAGCAAGGTGCCGCCAGTTATTAAATGATAAAGAAGTAGAAGGATTATTGTTTAAGTATATCCATTTCTGGGGCGATTATGCTCATTATCAATATGCCCATAAATGGTATAAACACGAAATTCGTATCGTTCGAAATAGGCCAGATATACATTCATGGGAATCGGCACAATCATTCCGGCGTATTCCCAATTTCGATGGTGTCAGTTATCGAGGTGATAAAGAAAACACCTTTAAACTAAAAGTAGCAAATGTCGATGCCAGTATTTATCATTATGGCTGGGTGAGACCGCCACGGTTCATGGAAGAAAAAACTAAAGCCCTGGATACGAGCCACAAAGGGAAAGATAAAGCTGAAGAAATTGCAAAGAGTCGTTCGAACAGGATTGACTACGGCCCTTTGGGAAGGGTGAAAATTTTTAAAGATACTCACCCAAAAGTGATGGAAACAAAAATCAAACAGTTTAACTGGGCTGATGAGCTCAATTATTCGAAGAAATATCAGCCTGGTGAGAACAGGTTCCGTCACGACAAACTAAAATATAAAATCGTTACTTTTCTTGAGAATAAAATCTTTCATCGTGGACTATTTACATTTAAAAATTATGTCCTTCTGAAAAGAAAATAAAGTCATGGTAAGGACTTTTACCATAATCGTTCTTATTGTTGTCCAAACTATAAGTTTAAAATCACAAAGTGGTTTTACCGGAATTGAAAAGCTATATAATAAAGCAGAATACCTTGATGGGAAAGATAAAATCTTTGAATTACTCTATCAAAACATTCAATTCCCGACTGAAATAATTACCGAGCCAGTTGTTACTGTTATGGTCGGAGTTATAGAAATATCGCCGAAAGGAGAGATTACCCGTATATTTTCGCTGAATGATTGTGACCCACCTTTTATTAGCGAGTTTCGGCGGAGAGTTTCAAGAATAGATAATAAATGGAAATCAAATGGTACCGATACAACCTATTTTATTGTTCCCATCGAATTCAGAAATGTGCCCGAAGAGTTGTACCAAACGGAATATCTTAATAAACCTGACTTTATAAACGACCCAATTGTTTGTATGCTTGATATGCCTGCATATGGCTTCTTAAACGATACAGTATACCTGAGATCATATGAAGAATCATTGTTTCAGCATAAATATTACCGGTCAATGATGGATTTAAACCTTCTGATTAACCGTCAACCTTTCAATGTTGATTTATATATAAAAAAAATACGGTTGCTAACCTATTCCGGTAATTCAGAAAGTGCTCGAATCGAAGAGATTAAAGCCAGACTATTGTTTAATCAGCTAGATAAATCGAGAACTACTATTGATGAAGAATAGAAAAATAGTTCTGTTAAGCATGTATGATTTGACGATTGGTAAACCGTCTCAAACAGTGAAGAATTAAAGTTTTTCTTATTTCCTGTAATTTGCATAGAAGAGTTGTATCTGATTTTTTACACAATAATTGAGGAAAACATTTCGATTACTATATAAGAATTTTATTTTTTTTTATACTTTGGATAACTGAATTAATAAGCCTTAGAATATGAAAAATAATATCATTCATTTGGAAATTGTTGTTATTGCCCTGATTACAGCAATGCTGGCATCCTGTTCAGGAATGCACCAGGTGTCATGCCCCGATTTTAGTAAGAACCGTAACTATTCCTCAGATAACAGATCTCATCACCGTGCTTTAAAGAATAAAAAAGAGAAGAATGATTTTGCTGATATTAGTTTCTTTAAAAAGCATGAGGAAAAAGAAAAGGAAGTTGTTGACAACCAAAAAGAAAGAAAGCTTGACAAAAAGGGGGAGCAGATAGACGCAAAAAGCTATTCAGAAAACAAAAAAACTATACAAAGCCACCCGGTTGCCGAAAATTATTCTGAAGTGGTCCTTGCGTCGAATGATGAGGATGTTTCCAAAGAAATTGTTCTTAATCAGATTGTTTCCGACGAAATTCAGGCCAACCAGGGTTCTGTAACTAGAGAAACTAAAATCGATAACAGGAATAATAGTACTGATAATAAAGTTTCCCGCGTCAGCAGTGGCGGAGGTGGTGATGGATTTGGATTTAGTATCGCCTCGCTGGTATTGGGGATTGTGGCTTTTATGGGTGGCCCTGCAGGTCTTATCTGTGGAGTACTAGCTATTGTTTTTGGTGCTATAGCACTTAAAAGATCATTTAGAGGAAGAGGCCTTGCTATTGCTGGTTTAGTGCTAGGAATTGTTGCCTGTATATTGATTCTTTTATAAAGGAGGGGTGAATCTCTACTAAAAGGGATTTTTATTGTTTTTTGTTGAATCCTTTCTTACCAGAGACTTTCTTTGCTATTGGATACCGAATAACATGCTTCCCAACGGTCTAAGATAGATTTGCTTTGTGGATCTTCGTGGATTGGTGCCTTTGTGGCTTTCTTTTGCCACCAAGACCCAAAGACTTCAAGATACACTAAGATGGTCTTCTTTTGAATCTTGTTGCTTTCTGGTTAAAACTGAACTCACCCTGGCTGGGTCCTCTGGCCTACCAGTGTTGTTGACTGTCTCTTCGACAATTCTAAATAACCCAAAAGGTGAAATTGGTAAAAATGTTGATTTTCGTTGTATACAAAGCTTTTAGTATCTTTGCAAAAAATATGATTTAAACTTTTATGACACAAGGAAGAATTCGTGTAAGGTTTGCACCCAGTCCCACAGGGCCATTGCATATTGGTGGTGTTAGAACAGCTCTTTTCAATTATCTGTTTGCAAAAAAGCATGGTGGGGATTTTCTTTTAAGAATT
>JAHEEB010000494.1 GCA_024640925.1 Bacteroidota bacterium
GGTAGGGCCTGCAGTAACAAGTATTTTCTTACCGGAAAGCTTATTATTTATAGAGTTTTTTTTTTGAAAAAACCCTTTCAGGCGATTAACAATTTCTTCTGGTTCAGACATTCTGCCTTTTCCCTCCAGTCCAGAAGCCAACTCACCAATGTTAGGTTCAATAATAATATGGCCAAAAGATTTCAGAACTTCAATATTTTTTTGTGTGGTTGAATGATTTAACATATCCACATCCATTGCCGGGGAAACAAACACAGGGCAACGAGCTGACAAAAAAGTGGTAAGTAAAAGGTTGTCAGCAATTCCATTTGCCATTTTTGCTATAGTATTTGCAGTAGCAGGAGCAATAATATATGCATCGGCCCACATTCCTAAATCGACATGGCTATTCCATTGTCCGTTTTCGGGATCAAAGAAATCAACCATTATTGGATTTTTTGATAATGTTGCCAATGTCAGGGGAGTAATGAACTCTTTAGCAAGAGAAGTCATAACTACCTTAACATGGGCACCTTCTTTCACTAATAACCTAATAAGAATAGCAGCTTTGTATGCTGCTATACTTCCGGTAACACCTAATATAATATTTTTGCCCTTAAGCATAGGCATTATTAATCGTGACGTTTCACAGTAATTTTATCACTTTCAATTTCTTCTAAGGCAATAAGTGTTGGTTTTGGAAGTCTTTCGTAAAACCTTGAAATCTCAATCTGTTCGCGGTTTTCAAATACTTCTTCGAGATTATCGGTATAATTGGCGAATTCTTCGAGTTTTTTATTTAATTCTTCTTTAATTTCAACACTAATCTGATTTGCTCTTTTACCAGCAATAACAACAGCCTCATAAATGTTTTCGGCTCTCTGTTCCAATTCATTTGTGTTTCTTGTGATAGTAGTTGACGGCGCTTTCGATTTCTTATAGTCCATATATATTAATTTAATTTGTTCCTGTTTCATCAATTTCCAGATCATCGCCCAAAAATTCGGATGCTCCTTCAAAGTAACGCTCGGCATCCCGAATGTATTTGCTTTCGGGAAATTCAGCCTTAAATGAATAAAATTCATCAATTGCTGCCTGAAAACGTTCCTTTTTCCTGGCTGCTATACTGTTTTCTGCATACAAATAGCTCGATTTAAGCAACATAAACATAATTTGTTCTCTGAATTTGCTATCCGGAAAATCAATTAAGCTATTATTTAATGCAACAATAGAGGCTTTATAATCTTCCAAATCAAAATATAGCTTAGCTGAAATGTATGATTTTTCAACCAGTTTGTCCCTCAATTCATTGATATATTGCTTTGCTTCAGCAGATCGGGTACTCGTCGGATATTTAATCAGGTACAACTGAAAACTTTGTACTGCCATCAGCGAATTTTCCTGATCAAGCTCAGCTCTGGGAGAGTTCATATAATAGCAATAAGCTGTCATATAATCTGCATTCTCAACAAAGGGACTACCTCCATACATTTTCGAGAAGGATTGGAAGTAATAGCCTGCCATAATATAATCGCTCTGCTTAAAATAGCTCATTGCCTGATAAAAATATACCGTATCAGCTTGTAAAGTACCTCTAAACACCGGTGCTATCTGATCAAAAAGTGTCTGAGCCCTATAAAAATCTTCCTGGGCATAATAGCGTAATGCTTCTTTGTACTTTAGTCGATAATCAGTACTTTTTATAACCTTTTCATATTTACTACACGCCCCAACTATCAGTAAAGATATTGAAAGATAAAAAATTACACTTTTCTTCATTCTTGTGAAAATATCGCGCAAATTTACAAAAAATATGTAAATAATACTCATTAAATCTTTTTTGAAAGGTTTCATTTAATTTAAATTAACAGATTTTAGATAAAAACTGCTTGAAACTGTTAGTATACTTAGGGCATTTGTATAGCCCACCCGTAATCTGCATCTTCCTTTTCCCAAGGCACTTCTCTTCCATATCCCAAAGACCCGAATTTTCCTGCACCAAAAATACGGGTAAAATTCCATTGTTCATCTTCTGTGTAAGGTAAATCATCAATATACATGTTAACAGAAGGAAGTTTTATATTCGTTTTTAAGAACGATATTTTTTCAAGTATCCCTGCATGTGAATCAGCCTTAAATCCTTTGAAAACCATTTTTTCTCCCCAGATGTTCAATTCTACATCATCGCAATAAAAAGTAATATTATTTGGATTTTCAAACCCCTTAAGAGACAATTTTAATATTTCCTGAAATCTGTGTTCTGCAGGATAAAGTTCTGCAATCTCTTGCAGTTCAATAGAAATATATTTATAATCAACTGAATTTAAAGCTTTTTCAAGCATTTTCGCATAGTCATTTATATTATCGAAGTTTGGAAATATTTTACACAAATAATTAACAGAACTTCTTAATTGTTTAAGAGCTTTTTGTTTTGTGCATAAAGGAGCAGTTACGTTTACCTCTTCTCCATCAATATCAAACTTTTTGTTTTCAAGGTCCTCTTCACGAAAAAGGGCAAGCCATAACAATGGTATATATTCAACATCATTTGCAATTGTTTGATTTTCCGAACAATATTCAACGTCGGCAAATGAAGGATATATACTTTTTACATTAGAAGCAGTTAGAAAACATCGATTAGCCATAAAGTAAACTTTAAAATTTTAAAACTTTAAAAAAAAGGCAAACCATGGATGGTTTAGGAAAGAAACTTATTTTAGTATATAAATATTGTATGACAAAAAAGTTATTGTAATTCTTCTCCTTTTTCAATAAACTTTGTCAGGTCTTTCACAAATATCAACATTGAATTAATTTCTATATCCAAATTTTAAATTGTTTACAAAATACAAAACACCATTTCTATCATCATATTTTCTAAAATAAGAAAATGTAGATTTCAATTTAAATTATCTATGGTGTCGGTTGATCGTTGGCTCTTTCTATGCATTCGTAAATACTTTTAAACCATTTTAATTTTAGGTGTAAGCATAATAAAGTATTGATTTTATTATGCTTACCTATCTTAAAATGAATTAAAAAAAATATTAATAAACAGTTGAAAACTACATGATAATTATTTGGTTTGTATACAATCTAAAAAAAACTACTTTTGTGCAGGAATTTAAAAAAAATAATGCCGTGGATATTTTTAATAAAATAAAGAGTAATAGGGGTCCTTTAGGACAGTATCAGAAAATTGCGCATGGTTATTTCATGTTTCCAAAACTTGAAGGTGAAATTCAACCTCGTATGAAATTTCGTGGTAAAGAAGTTTTAAACTGGAGTTTAAACAACTATATCGGTTTAGCAAATCACCCCGAAGTAAGAAAAGCTGATGCAGAAGCAGCAGCAAAATGGGGTCTTGCTGCACCCATGGGTGCCCGTATGATGTCTGGTCAGACTACTTATCACGAAGAACTTGAATCTAAGCTTGCTGAGTTTGTTGGCAAACAGGACGCTTTCCTTCTTAATTTCGGTTATCAGGGAATGATTTCTATTATACAATCATTGACCAACAGGCATGATGTTGTTGTATTCGATTCCGAATCACATGCTTGCATCATGGACGGAATTTGGTTGCATAAAGCTGCCGGTGGAAAAAGCTTCATGTTCCAGCATAACGATATTGATAAATGCAAGCTAATGCTTGAAAGAGCTACAAAATTAGTAAAAGAATCCGGTGGTGGAATTCTGGTTATTACCGAAGGTGTTTTTGGTATGGCCGGTGATTTAGGTAAACTTGACGAAATTACAGCGCTTAAAGATCAATTTAATTTCCGCATATTAATCGATGATGCTCATGGTTTTGGTACTATGGGAAAAACTGGTGCTGGTACAGCTGAACATTTTGGTGTACAGGATAAAATTGACCTTCATTTCTCAACATTTGCAAAAGCCATGGCTGGATTTGGTGCATTTATTGCAGGTGAAGAAGATGTTATAAACTATCTTCGTTACAACATGCGTTCACAGACTTATGCCAAATCTCTTCCAATGCCTATGACTATTGGTGCATTAAAACGTTTAGAATTACTTATAAATGAACATAGCCTTCGGGAAAAACTTTGGGCTGTTGTTGCAAGACTTCAGAAAGGTTTCCGCGAAAATGGTTTGGATCTTGGTAATACGGAATCTCCTGTTACCCCAGTTTTTATGAAAGGTAATGTAGCCGAAGCTACCAATGTTGTTATTGATCTTCGCGAAAACTACAGTATTTTCTGTTCTATGGTTGTTTACCCGGTTGTTCCTAAGGATGTTATTATGTTGCGCATCATACCAACTGCTGCACACACCTTCGAAGATGTTGATTATACTGTTAAATCTTTCAGGGAAGTTGCTGATAAATTAGCCGCTGGTGCTTATAAATCAGACAAAATTGCTTCACTAATGAATTCCTAATACGATTTTATATAATAAAAGAGGCTGTCCAAAAAGGCAGCCTTTTTTTTATGCACATAATTTTAAATTTTCAGGGTTGATGATTAAAATGAGAGTTTTGGGCTTGTTGGTTTCAATTTTTCCCGGAAAATGAACCA
>JAHEEB010000495.1 GCA_024640925.1 Bacteroidota bacterium
GCTGCCTGTATGACGCCTGTCGTGTAGCCAATAATCAGGTAACCGCTACACTATTTCACTCCGTCTCATACTCCGTAGCTTTTGACAGGTTGTACCCACTTTTCGACACCTCGTCGGCAATTCACTTGCGTTCAACTCCTATATCCATACCTGATATACTCTCGGTATATCTTTTCCAAATCGCTCAGTACCAAGGCTCTTTACCTCAGCACCATTTGGTGGTTTGCCTCCCCTGCCTGAACAGTGAAAGCGGTGGCTCGGCCTACAACTGCTTCCACCATCTCATTTACAGCATGCAGAACTTGTCTTCGCCGATGTTCTGCTTCTCGGCACACTATGAAACGTAGCGGATTGCGTGGCTGCGAACCTATCCCCCGTTACTGACCTTGCCAGCGAGAGCTGAGCTTGCAAATTGCACTAAAACCGCTATGTTTTATGACCGCTAGTTACCGCTAGTATTTTATTATTATTTTATTTCAACTTCCCAGTCTTCCGATGTCAATTCGATTGTTTCCATTGCTTGATAACAAAGTCGTTGAATGCTTTGCGCAGATAAATTCACCTCAAAAAAGTAATTATTCTGCAATTGTCTAATAGCTTTAAATTTACTTTTGTCTTTTCCAATGTAACGTGGAAAATTGTGTGCTAAAATATCAAACTTTTCTGGTTCTAAATCTGAAACGGTATTTAAGGTTTGTTCAAGCACATCGCGCCATGAACCAACATCAAAACTTTGACCAAGAATTTTGACTTTTTTAGGATTTGTTCCAGTTACATCTTGTAAATCCGTAGGTGTTGAATTTTCTTGACCAAAATATGGCCAAATCAACAAAGCAATTTTTGATAAACCATCAGCTCTAATCTCAATTTCTTCTTTCGCCCATTTTTGTTGGTTGATAAAATACTTGTTCAAATCCAAATGACTTTCATTTAATGTTTTTTTCTTAGTATCAAAATCATCATTCGACAATTCTGAATTATAAGCTGTTAATGTTAGATTGCCTAATGTGTGCAAATATAAATCATGTGTATCTTCCCAGTTCTCGCCTAAATGATTTTGCCACCATACAGATAATGTTTGTGGCATAATGTGTTCAATTGTGAGATTTTCAAATGGTACGGCTTCCTTATGATTAAAGTTTTCTTCAATGCTTTCAAGCATTAATTTAGTTTTGACCATTCTATCTCCAGCTCCATATAGCTTTGCCTCTTTTAACCTTAACAAAAATTCGCTATCTTTTGGATATCCTTTGCTCTGTAGTATAAATTTGAATCCATTAAGAATATTAGAATCGTATTTTTGTGATAGCATCGGATAAACCGTTGGGAATATTTTATTAAGCTGATTAGTTGGAATGCCGCAAATAAACCTGCGAATCATGTAATTTTCTAATACTTTTAATAACTCAACAAAATCTACTTTGCTTAATTTATTTGATGAATATAAATCATAAATGCTAAGTAATAATGGATATGCTGTTGTAACCTCAATCCTATTTAATCTAATCAAGTATTTTTTAATATCTAAATTCGATTCAAACTCAGGGGTTATCAGTTTTTGATAATAAAGAGAATAATTGTATAGTTTAGATAAATACTCAATCACATTACTTTGTGAAACAGTATCCTTTAAGGCATAATAAACATCAGATTGTTTAACAATTGCTCCATCCTTCATAAGAAAGTGACGAATAAATTCAGTCATTTTATCACCAAGAGCAGTTTGCATTGGATTCCAAAATTCATTATAAACTTTTTCCTGATTATCTACATGTATCCTCATGAAAAAATAATTCCTTATCAAATCCGCTTGCGTTAAAGGTCGTCCTTTTGCATTTAAACTTTCAAAAACTAAATATGGATTATCATCAGGGTCAAGAACAATGCTAACTACTGAAAAATAACTAGTTATTACCTTTTTTAGTCTCTCAAACTCAAGAGGCACTTGTTTTAGTTTTTTCTCAAAATAATCATATGCCAACGTAAGTTGATTTACTGTTGCATTAGGCTTACCTTGAATATAGTTTTTATATGTTTCTCTATCAACCTGAGTAGGCATTAATTTATAAAAATCATTATCCTTTTTATATGGATTTACAAGCAATGTATTATTGATTTCTTCAGCAAATTCTTGATTTTGTGCTTCCCTAGCCTTATTTCTCAACAGCATTAAAATTAAAAAGATAGTAGTTAATCTTTGCTGTCCATCAATTAATAAATATTTGGCAACACCTTCTGGCACAGAAACCGTTGGCATATTTACAATCGAACCAATAAAATGAGTTCTTGGGTTTTCAGTTTCGCAAAGCTCAACTAAATCTTTCCAAAGTATTTCCCATTCTTTACTTGTCCAGCTGTATGTGCGTTGAAACAATGGAATCACATATTGTTTTGTTCCTTCAATTATGTCTTGAAGTTTAGTTTCTTTTGCTTGCATATTTTAATTTTTCAATGGTTGCTGTTTTTTCTTAATATTGGCGGTAATCGAGTAGGGAAAGATACGAAATATTTCGCATCTCCACCCTCTCACACCACTCCCGATGTACATCGGGATACCGGCCGGTATACGGCGGTTCGTTAAACATGGCTATATCTGACGAATAGTTCACTCGATTGTTTTTTAATAGCAAAACTTGAAAAAACATGCTTTATCTACCTCTTTGTTTTTTAATTTACCTCTCCGGTTTTAGCGTGTTTGCCTTTTATCCCTGAAGAGAAGTCCATAGCTGCCAGGCCGGGTTTAGTTCAACCGGGAGTTCATGTTTACCTTACGCTGAGCTCCTTTTAGTCGGTTAGCTGCGCTGAGCCCTTCGGGGTTGGGCTGTTAGCCCACATGAACTCCTATTTATTGGCAGTAGTGCTTTGTTTATCATATTCTAAGTCGTGAAATAATATATTAAAATCAATGGTACTACATTTATTAAGAACAGAGTCAGAGCCTTCCAATATCCCTTGTTTGTTGATTCAAATCTCTGTGTCACTAATCTAAATCCCCAGCGCAATAGTATCAAATAGTAAATTGTAAATGCAAGTAAAGGAATCAAAAAGAGTCCAAGAAACATAGTATCACTGTCTGAATTAAATATTTTAAACCAAGTCCAAAAAACTAAAGCATTGGATATTATAAGAAGAATCAAGTTAATGAATGGAACAATCATAAATAATCTACTTGATTTATTTGAATCTTTTCCTATCATGCTTTGTTTCAAATTTATTCATTTAAATAATCTTATAAATCACAAGCCACATTTCAACTCTGAATCGTCTAAGTTTGCCAAAATATACCAGTGTGTCTGTTTTTTTAGCATTACTGCTAATCGAGTAGGGAAAGATACGAAATATTTCGCATCTCCACCCTCTCACACCACTCCCGATGTACATCGGGATACCGGCTGGTATACGGCGGTTCTTTATACATGGCTATATCTGACGAATAGTTCACTCGATTGTTTTTTAATAGCAAAACTTGAAAAAACATGCTTTATCTACCTCTTTGTTTTTTAATTACCTCTCCGCTTTTAGCGTGTTTGCCCTTTATCCCTGAAGAGAAGTCCATAGCCGCCAGGCCGGGTTTAGTTCAACCGGGAGTTCATGTTTGGGCTGTTAGCCCACATGAACTCCTATTTATTATGCCCAGTTATTTTATCAATTGTAATTCAATATATTTTGTACAGTCATCTTTCATATCACTGCAATTATCAAGTAGAATTGCAGACCCTCCACTTTTGACATTCTCCATGACTTTCATATAAATTTCTTTGGCATCTTTCGGATTCTGTCCAACTAAATCAAAGATAATGTCTTTCGTTTCTGATAAGGTAGCATATAGACTTAATAATTTTCTTGAATTGCCAGCAAGTGTATTTACTTTTGTATTTTTAGTTATCCATTCAGTTTCATAAATTTTTGTTGCAAAATTGCTTTTAGGATTGGCTTTTTTCTTCAAATATTTATCAACTGTGATTGGCAGAAACATTCTTCGAATTATAGGTTCTACAAATTTCATTGGCTTATGAACCTTAACATTCTCATTGGTTGTCTCACCAGTGAAAATGTCTTTCAGAAACATTTCTGTTTCATAAAAATGTTGTCCACCAAATAAATTTAAAACAACAATCTCACTTGCATTTAAATCAAATGGAGGTATAAAAAACTTATTTTTCCTAATTCCTTTGTTCTCAACTATCATTGTAGGTAGTTTTATAATTGGGCACAACGGTACATGTATGAAAAGTTGCCGATTGCGGAGGGAGATCCTTTCAAGATACAATGAACTTGATGCGGGGAAAACCCTTTAAATAACAGATGAACAGGCAATTTTTTATACATGATGTTGAACTAAACCTCACAAAAGTGAGGTGGTAAAGGTTCAAGCAACGTTAGTTTTTCAGGCATTGTTTGTTAACTTTAAATAACTAAAGATTAAGTAATTATTAATTTAAAAAATTATGACAAATTTAAAAAAAGATTCGAACAAGAAGCCACACTTCGCAATTTAAGTCCACGTACACGAA
>JAHEEB010000496.1 GCA_024640925.1 Bacteroidota bacterium
GTTTGGAGAAATATTCTTTACTAAAGAAATCAAAAGTTAAATAGAAAACAAACAATTATTTAATTCAAACAAATAATGAAAATGAAAAAGTCAATAATAATTCTGATTACAATAGTTCTAACATCTGCTGGTGTTGAACAGGCACAGAAAGTAGTATGTAAAATTAAGGGGAGTGATACATGTCTTCCCTTATCACAGAAATTTGCCGAATCATATATGAAAAAAAATCCCGGTTCTTCCATAACAGTAACCGGGGGAGGTTCTGGCGTAGGTTTGTCGGCTTTAATGAGTGGTACTACAGATATCGCTCAATCATCGCGTAGTATGAAAATGGATGAAAAAATGAAAATGAAAGATGCCGGAAAAGCATATAAAGAAACCATCATTGCATACGATGCACTTGCCGTTGTTGTAAATCCGGCAAACAAGATCAATCAGCTCACTCGCGAGCAGCTTGAGGGTATATTTACAGGAAAATATACCAATTGGAAAGAAGTCGGTGGTGCAGATCTTAAAATTGTGGTTTATTCGAGAGAATCTAGTTCGGGTACTTTTGAGTTTTTTAAAGAACATGTAATGAAAAAGAAGAACTTTGTTTCATCTGCATTATTAATGCCTGCAACTGGTGCAATTATTCAGTCGGTAAGTCAAACCAACGGCGCAATTGGCTATGTCGGATTAGCTTATGTTAATGAGTCAGTAAGGGCTTTAAAAGTATCTTATGATCAGGGAAAAACCTTTGTAGCACCATCAGTTGAAACCGCTAAAAACAAGACTTATCCGATAACTCGTCCATTGTATTATTACTATACTGTAGCAGTTGAAAAAGCAGTAAATCCTTTAGTTCAGTTCATTTTATCGGACGAAGGACAGAAAATTGTTCTGGATGAAGGGTATGTACCAATTAGATAGTAAAAATAGATTTTTGGTTAAAATTAAAAATTGAATTAATTAGGGTGTCCAAAAAGTTGATAAATAGCCACGAAGACTCTAAGACACAAAGGCATCACTAATGTTAAGATCTTTGTGAATCTTTGGGTCTTTGTGCCTTGGTGGCCATTTCACTCGGGTATACCTTTTTGGATAGCTTCTTTTTCGACAAAAATTTAATCCGTACTAATTATTTAACCGATTGAAAAAGTTTAGAAAACAAATCGAAAAATTTGTAGAGGGGATACTTTTTACAAGCAGCACTGTAACAAGTCTCACGGTAATATTTATTATTATCTTCTTGTTTAAGGAAGGGGTTGGACTATTTAATTCGAAGCCTGTTGAAAAAAGTTATACAATTGCCATAAATCCAAATAATCCAATAAATACTATTTCTTCAGAACACCTGAAAGAGATATTTAATCAACAAATAACAAACTGGAAGGATTTAGGAGGAAATAATGATAGCATTATGCTTTTCACTCTTGAAGATGCAGCCAGTCTTTTTACAGAAGAAGAATTAGGCCCGGATTTTGAATACCTTCCTCAGAAGATCAACGAATACATTCTTTCAACTCCGGGCGTTATTGCATATTTTTCCGATTCATATATTCCAGTAGACTTTGGGGGGAAGAAAATACCAGTAAGTAAAATTAGTGTTGGAGAATTCCTTTCTGGTAAGGAATGGTACCCAACATCATCGCCGGTTGCCGAGTTTGGGGTACTTCCATTAATTTTGGGAACTTTATGGGTAAGCATAGGAGCCATTCTGCTGGCATTACCAATAGGCCTTATTACAGCTATATACCTTTCAGAAGTCTCCGGACAGAGATTTCGCAATATTCTTAAACCTGTAATTGAGTTGTTGGCAGGAATACCATCGGTTGTATATGGATTTTTCGGATTAGTAGTTCTTGTTCCTTTTATTCAGAAAACATTTAACCTGGCAGTTGGTGAAACTGCATTGGCAGGAAGCATAATCCTTGGAATTATGGCATTACCTACTATCATTACTATTTCAGAAGATGCATTGCGAACCACCCCACAGTCATTAAAAGAAGCCAGTCTCGCCCTGGGGGCTACCCGTTTGCAAACATTAGTAAGGGTCATTGTTCCATATTCACGATCTGGTATAATTGCAGCCTGTATCCTTGGTATTGGTCGCGCTGTTGGTGAAACAATGGCTGTTCTTATGGTAACAGGCAACGCATCGGTTATACCACATTCGTTTTTGCAACCTGTGCGAACAATACCTGCAACCATTGCTGCCGAATTAGGCGAGGCACCATTCGGAGGTGTCCATTTTAAGGCTTTATTTGCTTTGGGCATAATTTTATTTATTATGACTATGGGATTTAATTTTATGGTTGAGTTAACAAAAGCCAAAAAATACAAATAATTAAAGTTATGATAAATAAAAGGATTCAACAGACGTTGGCATTTGGTGCATTTAGAATTGTTAGCTTTCTGGTTGTTGCTATTCTATTCATTATACTCGGATTTATTGTCGTTAGGGGGTTTAGTGTGATAAGCTGGGAATTTCTTACCAGTATGCCAGAAGACGGAATGAAAAAAGGAGGAATTCTGCCTGCAATTGTTGGTACAATGTGTTTGATTGCAGGTAGTATGATTTTTGCATTCCCAATAGGTGTATTATCCGGGATTTATATAAATGAATATCTGACAGATAATTGGCTGAAACGATTTATGCGTACCATGACCAATAATCTGGCTGGTGTACCATCTATCGTTTTTGGGCTTTTTGGAATGGCACTGTTTGTTAATACACTAAAATTCGGCGATTCTATAATTGCAGGTTCTTTAACACTCGGACTTATGGTATTACCTGTAATTATCAGAACAACAGAGGAAGCTTTAAAATCAGTCGACGATTCTGTCCGACTGGGTAGCTATTCCCTTGGGGCATCAAAGCTGCAAACAATCCATAGGGTTGTTTTGCCAATTGCATATCCGAATATAATTACAGGACTAATTTTATCGATTAGCAGGGTTTCGGGCGAAACAGCCCCTATTCTGTTTACAGTTGCTGCTTACTTTTTGCCAAAACTTCCGAATAGTATTTTTGATCAGGTAATGGCATTACCATATCATCTGTATGTTATTACAACCAGTGGCACAAATATAGAAGAAACGCGTCCAATGGCCTATGGTACAGCCCTTGTACTTATTGCAATTGTCTTGTTTGTAAATCTTTTGGCAAACGCGCTCAGGAGATATTTTGGAAAAAAAGTCAAGATGAATTAAAAATAAAATAGAAATCTTTCAGTATGCCAGAGCACAAAGTTGAAACAAAAAATTTGAACCTGTTTTACAGCGATTTTCATGCGTTAAAAGAAATAAATTTTAAGGCTGATAAAAATACAGTAACTGCTTTTATAGGTCCTTCGGGTTGTGGAAAATCAACCCTGCTCAGGGTATTTAACCGGATGAATGATTTAATTGTCGGTGTGAAGATGGAAGGCAAAGTTTATGTAGATGACAAGAATATTTACAAAAAAAATGTTGTTGTAGATGAGCTAAGGAAAAAGATTGGCATGGTATTCCAGAAACCCAATCCATTCCCGAAATCCATTTTCGAAAATGTAGCTTATGGGTTGAGGGTTAATGGAGAAAACAACAAGGAATTTATTGCTGATAAAGTCGAAACTTCCCTTAAAAAAGCAGCATTGTGGGATGAAGTAAAGGATAAACTCAAAAAATCGGCTTTTGAACTATCGGGTGGTCAGCAGCAGCGATTATGTATTGCCAGGACACTGGCTATTGAGCCCTCAATTGTATTAATGGACGAGCCTGCTTCGGCACTGGATCCGATGTCTACAGCAAAAATTGAAGAATTGATTTATGAGCTGAAAGAAAACTACACAATTATTATAGTTACACACAATATGCAGCAAGCAGCCAGAGTAAGTGATTTCACAGCTTTTTTCTATCTGGGTGAGCTGGTTGAATGGGACACAACCAAGACGATCTTCACAAATCCGAAAGAAAGTAAAACACAAAATTATATTACCGGAAGATTTGGGTGACAATTAATTTGTAAACTAAAACCAGGTAAAACATTCATCAATTAAAATTTAAAATAAATGAAATATTTAGAAACTGAACTAAAGCAATTAAAATGCGATATCATTGAAATGTGGAATCTTGTTTTGAATCAGTTATCGAAGACATATCAGGCAATTGAAACGGCTGATTATGATTTAATTCATGATATTCGTGCAAACGAAAAGCGGGTTGATGCCTTTGAACTCAAAAACGATATGGATTGCGAGAACATACTTGCATTATTCAATCCGGTAGCAAACGATCTCAGGTTTATCCTGGCAGTACTAAAAATCAACTACAATCTCGAACGGATAGGCGATTATGCCTATAATATCACCAAACTTATGGAAGAAACCTCCTTTAACAAAGAAAGTATAAGGGAAACCAGGATAAAAGAAATGTTTGAGGTTTCAATAAAAATGCTGAAAACAACTCTTGAATCATTTGACAATGAAGACACAGCCAATATTTTAAAAGTAATTAAAAAAGATGAGAAGCTGGATAAGGTACATAAAAAT
>JAHEEB010000497.1 GCA_024640925.1 Bacteroidota bacterium
TCTTATCTACAGGTTAATCCGAAGCAAATTCCGGTTAGTAAAGCTTTTGAAGAGGGCAAATTCGACAATAACCTCCTTAATAAATACATTCTTGAAGATTTTACGGGTATTTGCCAATCTTTAAAAAGCGAAGGACTTTACAATATAACTGAAAAACTTTCGGAAATACTTGGACTGAAATCTTTGAATAAAGAAAGGATTTTTCTTCATTCATTTCTTGACCTGGTTTTCGAATATTCGGCCAAAGGACTTCCTGATATCATGAGTTTTATCGAATACTGGAATAAAGATGGTATGGAGCGTTCGGTAAGCGGATCAGAAACCCCCGGATCGATTCGGATATTTACCATTCACAAATCAAAAGGATTGGAATTCCCGGTAGTAATTATACCTGTATTTTCAAATTGGTTAATCTCACCCAGGCAAAATATTCAGTGGGTAGTTCCTGGGGAAAGCCCTTTCAACGAGTTGCCGCTGGTTCCTGTTAATCTAACCAATATATTAAGTAATAGCTTATTTTCAAACGATTACGAATCGGAGGTTTACCATACCCTTATCGATAATGTAAATCTACTCTACGTGGCTTTTACAAGAGCCAGTAAGGCTTTATTCGTAACAACTCTGATTTCAAAAGATGATAAAGATGGAATAAAAAGAACAGGCGATTTGCTAGAGATATCATTAAGTCGGTTGAAAAATTCGGGCGATTTGAAGGATTTGGAATACAATGCTCTTGAAAGACGATATACTTTAGGTAAATTATTCAATAATCAGCCTCAAAGCAAATCATTTACCTCAAAACTATTAGAGGATACTGTCGAAATGAAGATCCCTGATATTAAAATAGGCTTCCAATTGCAGCCTGCAACAGATTCGAAAACCAGGGCAAAACAATATGGAATTATACTGCACGCAATTTTAGAAAGGACCAAGACCGTTTCTGATTTGCAAAATACAATTATATATTATCATTTATCGGGTATTTTAAACCAGCAAGATGCCATAGAAGCCGAAATAGTTTTGGGGAAAGCACTTGCGAACCCAAAAGTCTCTGAATGGTTCAATAGCAAAAACCGGATATTAACTGAAACCGAAATCATTGGAACATCAGGAAATATAAGAAGACCCGACAGAATAATAATCAAAGGTGAAAGCGCTATTGTAGTTGATTATAAATTCGGCGATCGCGAAAATACCGAATTGCACCATAAACAAGTAGCTGGTTATATGAGATTGATAAAAAATATGGGGTTTAAAATTGTTGAAGGATACATATGGTATGTGCTTGATGACGAAATAACGGAGGTAAAGGCATGATTTATCCCTGGAATACAACAAGAAGGTTTAATGCAGCCTCCAACCATTTAAAAAAGGAATTTGGCACCCGGTTGCAGAAAGTAGCAATTGATGCCGGATTTACCTGTCCAAACCGCGATGGTTCAAAATCTACAGGAGGATGCACTTTTTGTGGAAACGATGCATTTAACCCATCGTATTGCAGTCCTCAAAAATCGCTGACACAGCAATTGAACGAAGGAATTGAATTTCATGCAAAGCGATATCGCAAAGCAAAAAAATACCTGGCATATTTTCAGGCTTATTCAAATACTTATGCGCCGGTTGAAAAGCTCCGTGAACTATATTATGAAGTATTAAAGGTGGACAATGTTGTCGGCATGGTAATTGGAACCAGGCCAGACTGTTTTGATGATAATATTGCCGAACTGCTATGTGAGCTCTCGAAAAAAGCTTATATAATGGTCGAATTTGGAATCGAATCGGTTTACAATAGCACGCTTAGTAAGGTTAACCGGTGTCACAGCTTTGAAGACTCCGTAAAAGCTATAAATTTATGTGCCCAAAGAGGTATTCTCTGTGGAGGGCATATTATTTTCGGATTACCTGGCGAAACCAGGCAGATGATGATGGATTCAGCAAAGATAATTTCTGAATTACCTCTAAACACGATTAAATTTCACCAGTTACAACTTATCAGGGGCACCACTATGGGAGATGAATTTCTCACCGATCCTTCGAAATTTAGTCTTTTTCACCTCGAAGATTATATTTGTTTCATTACGGAATATCTAAGCTGCCTTAACCCAAATCTGATAATTGAGCGGCTGGCAGCAGAGACCCAACCATGGATTAACCTGGAAGAGAAATGGAGTCTGAGGTATGACAGGGTGCTCGCGCTAATTGAGCACCAAATGGATGTGGAAGACATATGGCAGGGAAAATATTATAAGAGAACAGGTTCGTGAGACACAGCCTGGACAGGAGTACAAGAGTTTGGTTGGTTCGGTTTGTGAAGTCGTGAACCAAGGCATATTTTATAGAGTTAAATTATGAAGCCATTTCTTAAAAGTGTTGCTGAGTATACTTATAAAAATTATAAGGAAGATTTGCATTCGTTGGTGTTGGTATTTCCGAATAAAAGGGCCCGGCTGTTCTTTAATAAATACCTTTCGGAAATAGCTGAGAAACCTGTCTTTGCTCCAGGCTACTTTACAATTTCAGAATATATGCAGAAGCTATCCGGAGAACAGGTGGCCGATCAGCTTACCCTGCTTTTTATACTTTATGATGTTTATGCTGATATTACTGAAACGGACGAGAGCTTTGACGATTTTCTTTTCTATTGCGAAATGCTCCTTTCCGATTTTGACGATCTCGACAAATACCTTGTTGATGCGCGGCTTTTATTCAGCAATCTGGCCGATCTGAAAGATATAAATAACTATTTCCAATATCTCGAAGAAGCACAGCTGGAAGCTATACAACAGTTTTGGAAAACTTTTAGCGAATCAAAACCTTCAGAAGAAAAGAAAAAGTTTGGTAACCTGTGGAATGTTTTATTCAAGATATATACTGAATTTAATAAGGTTCTTGATGAGAAAGGTCTTTCATACGAAGGAAAAGCTTTTCGATCTGCTATCAAATTGCTTGATACAACAACAGGATATATTCCTGAAAACCAGGTTTTTTTCATCGGTTTTAATGCATTAAATGCCTGTGAAAGAAAACTGTTTAGTTATTTAAAGAAATTAAACAAAGCTCAATTCTTTTGGGACTACGATGATTATTATATACAAAAAAAAGAATATCACGAGGCAGCCTTTTTCCTTGGAGATTTGCTAAAGGAATTCCAACCACCAGTTGAATTTGCTTTTGATAGTTCTCTTACCAACCCTGAACGGGAAATTAAAATATTTGAAATACCAACTATTACCGGACAGGCGAAAGCCATTCCAACAATATTAAAAGAACTGCCCGAAAACTGGAAGCAGGAACCGGAAAAAACCGCTATAACACTGGCTGATGAATCATTGCTTATGCCAGTTCTGAATTCGTTGCCAGCCAATATTGATGAAGTAAACATTTCCATGGGGTATCCTCTCAAACACACCTTATCGTATAGTGTAGTCGGAATACTGCTTGATTTGCACCTCAATAAAAAAATTAAAGAAAATGGAGAAGAACTATTTTATCATAAGGATGTTCTTAAAATAGTAGAGAATGGACTGTTAAACCCAAATGTAAATGAATCGGGCAAAGAATTAACCAAAGATATTATTACTAAAAACCGGATTTACCTGACAATTGACAACTTGATAGGTATCAATCCGTTGTTTGACAACATTTTCACTAAGGGAATTCTGGTTGGCGATTTTATTCCCTATCTCATTTCTATTTTTCAATCGCTTTCCGAAATCCAGGTTACAACCAACTTCCGTCAGCTTGAAAGTGAAGCTTCGGCTCGTATAGTTGCTCCATTAACCAGGTTAAATGATATTTTAGCCGGAACAACCATAAAGTACAACTTCCGAAGTTTAGTCCGGTTAATAGGAAAATTTCTTCAGGGAACATCGGTGCCTTTTTCGGGCGAGCCACTGTCAGGGATTCAGATAATGGGAATACTCGAAACAAGAACCCTCGATTTTGAAAATCTTGTTATACTTTCGATGAATGAAGATATATTTCCAAAATCGGGACATGTGCCGTCTTTCATTCCATACTCTCTGCGTTTTGCCCATAAAATGCCAACAATAGAACACCAGGATTCTATTTATGCCTATTATTTTTACCGGTTGCTTCACAGGACAAAAAATGTCATTCTTGTTTATTCTTCAACTGGAAACGATAGAAAGATGGCCGAACCGAGTCGGTTTGTAAAACAAATAATGATTGAAAATGCTTTCAATACTACTCTAGAGAATATAGTATATAAAGTATTCCCTATTGATATTAAGAAAATTGAAGTACAGAAAAACAATGAAATTATAAAACTACTCCGGGAAAAATATTGTCAGCCTGATGGAAAAGTTCTATCACCCAACGCAATAAACACCTATTTGAATTGCCCTTTGAAATTTTACTATCGGTTTATAGCTGAAATTGAGGAACCACAGAATGTTTTTGAAAAAGTTGAAGCCCGGCTGTTAGGAAATATCTTACACAAAGCAATAGAGAGTCTTTATGCCCCGCTTGTTGGAAAGCAATTTGGCAG
>JAHEEB010000498.1 GCA_024640925.1 Bacteroidota bacterium
ACTAAGACGAAGCATAGAAAGGATTGAGGTCTGATAATCGAAGTTTTACATTGCATGGCTAAAGCCCGATTTCTACTCTGCCCGAATAATGTTTTATACTGCCAGAACATATACCTGCTTTGCCTCAAGTATGTTTTATTCCACCCAAATATATCCCTGCGTTGCTTCAAGTATGTTTTGTGTAAAAAGAATATATATCAGCTCAGTTTGAAGTCTGTTTCATTGAAACAAAATATACTTCAGCCCGACCTCAAGTATATTAGTGACTAAATACACATATCTCAGCTCTTCCGGAAATGCATCTTTTACGATGTACACATATCCCTGCTCTGCCAGAAATCCATCTCTTAACAAGATAACATACGCTGGCTACTCCGAAAATCCATCTTTTGCGATGTACACATATCCCTGCTCCGTCAGAAATCCATCTCTTAACAAGATAACATATGCTGGCTACTCCGGAAATGCATCTTTTACAATATACCCATATCCCTGCGCTGCCAGAAGGCCATTTCTTAGTAACAAAACATATCCTTGCGCTGCCAGAAGGCCATTTATTAACAATAAAACATATTCCTGCGCTGCCAGAAGGCCATTTATTAGCAATAAAACATATTCCTGCGCTACCAGAAAGCCATTTCTTAGTAACAAAGCATATCCCTGCGCTGCCAGAAGTACGTTTCTTGTCAACAAAACATATCCCTGCGCTGCCAGAAAGCGTGTAATGAATTGACGATCGTAAAAACTTACAGTAATTGAGAAGCAATTCGATATTGGAATGGGTTAAACAGATAGAAGGATTATATTTTGAAACTAGTCGAGCGTTTCAATCCAATCTAAAAAAATTTCTTTCACCTGCGAAAGATGTTATCTTTGTCGTTTTCAAATTAAACCCAATAATTTCTACATAAAATGAAATACATTTTGGCATATTTCTTTCTCAGTATTGGTACTATTATTTGTGCAGCTGAAACTGACACTACTTATTATGAGTTTTGGAATATAGATTCACTGACAAATATAGGAGGGTATAGTGTAACCACTTATGGAGAACCCAAAGTAATTGTTACGGATAGTGGGAAAACTATAGAATTCGACGGCGTTGATGATGCAATTATAGTTGATAATAACCCTTTTGGAGATACAAAGGAATTTACCTTTGAGGTTCTGTTTAAACCATATAGCGGAGAACCTAATATTACGAATGAACCCCGCTTTGTTTGTTTTTGGGATCCGAATGATGCCAAAGGTCCGAGAATGACAATCGAAGTAAGGGTTACGAATACGAACCAATGGTATTTCGATGGTTTCTTAAAAACAGATACGGAACAACTCACCCTGATTGATGCGACTAAAACACACCCTACGGACCAGTGGACGCATGCTGCCGTAACATATAAAAACAATGTTTTTACCACGTATGTAAATGGCCAAAAGGAATTAAGCGGAACAGTTGGCTATACTTCAAAGGTATTTAACACAACCGGAAAAACTTCCGTTGGTGCCCGATATAGTTTGGAGAAGTGGTTTAATGGAACTATCAAATCAATAAAAGTTACACATAAAGCATTAACACCTGCAGAATTTTTTATATCGGACACAACTATTGCTGATACAAACTCAACTGATACAACAACTACAACAAGTATAATTCAAGATTTTCCCGGTAACAATTCTCCTGAGATATATCCTGTTCCTGCTAAGAATGAACTTTATATTACGAATAGTGCCGAAAATGTACTGCCTGTATCAACATTCATTACCAGCACTTCGGGGGAGCTTGTATACCAAAGTTCCCAGGAATATGTATACTCGGAAAACACACAAATATTGGATATAGCCAGTTTACAAAATGGAATCTATTACGTTGGATTGCAATATCAGAATTATTTTATAACCAGGAAGATTTGTGTTTTGCATTAAACAAGTTAAACCTGCTTGGAATAATTTAATCTTGTTTTAATAATGTAATTCCACCTTCATCAATACGAATCACTCTTTTTTTGTATAAGGCGCCAATAGCCATTTTGAAAGATTTTTTGCTTTCTCCGAACATATTATATATAGTATCAGCAGGGGTTTTGTCATTTATATTCAGATGACCGCCATTTTCCTTAAGCTTGTTAATAATATTCTCGGTTATATCGCTGGTTTTTCCGTATCCCGGACGGGTTAATGTCAGATCTATTTTTTCATCTTCCCGTATCAGTTTAATATAGCCAGTTAATTTATGTCCTGTGTTTATTGGTTTAAAAACCTCGTTCTTATATATAATGCCTGTAAACCGGTTATTAATAATGGCTTTATATCCCAGATCAGTTTGACTGTATATCAACAGCTCCACCTGTTGTCCGGCAGAGAGACTTTCTGGATTGTTATCAAGGAATTTCTCGAGTTTTGCTGAAGCAACTATCCGGTTTGTTTTGTCATCAAGGTAAACTGCCACCACATAAAATTTTCCGGTTTCCATTTTCATCTTTTGTTCGCTGTATGGCACCAACAGATCCTTTAGCAGACCCCAATCAAGAAAAGCACCGGCATTGTTAACTGCTACAACCTCCAGATAAGCAAAATCTCCAACCATGGCAAGCGGAGTTTCGGTGGTTGCAATAATTCGATCTTCAGAGTCTCTATATAAAAATACTTCCAACGGATCGCCTGGTTTAAGATTAGCAGGTATGTACCGCGAGGGTAATAAAATCTCTCCCAGTTCTTCCCCATCGAGATAAAGTCCGAAGTCAACCCATTTAACAACCTTAAGCTGGTTTAATTTTCCGATTTCAATCATATCAAATTCTTAGATGACAAAAGTACCAGAAAATTTATATTTATAAGCGAGATGAAAAGAGTAATTCAAATGATTGAATTCATAAAAGTGATTTTAAAGAATATCAGGTTGTTAGCCACCTAAATCAATATTCATGCTCGTTTTCTGTTGATTAATTAAGACTTATTGTTTGAAATATAATATTCACTGACTCGTCAAATTTCTGCGACTTTTAAAAAACATATACGTAGAATCCAAAACTTAATCAATCAGCCTTGAATCATATTTATAATATGTAGTGCATGGTTCAGGATAAATGGAAAATTTCTTTTTGGGGAGATTTTCAGAATAAAGAAATAGAAAATAAATATCTGTCGGAAATATCAACAGATATTAACATTCATAACCGGATAGGCGCCCTGGTAGCTGGGATTGGCTATTGGCTTGTAACTCTGGCCGATTACTCCAAGCTTGGTTTCACTGAAGGATTTTTTATTGCTGCAAGTCTAAGGTTATTTTACCTTATAGTTTGTATTACCATCTATTTTCTTCTGAAAAAGAACCCATCACAAGATAAAAACCGGAATTTAACATCTATTGTTGCTATTGGTAGCAGTATACTAATTGTTTTGGTAATCTATTTTATTAATCCTGATGGAATCATTGATGCAATTGATCAGATAACAGTTCCGATTGTTACTTTACTTATATATACCTACCTGGAAATTCCACTTAGTATACTTTTTGTTAACGGGGTACTGGTTACTGTGCTTTATCTGGTTTTACTCTGTTGTTTCCTCAAAACAACAACCGATAATATTATTAATATAATTGTAATTTTAGTTGTAATCAATTTCATGGGTATTTACCTCAAAAGGATATTCAATATTTCGAGAAGAAAAGAATTTGCGAGCAAGATAACTATTGAGGAACTGAACGATACTCTAAAAAAGGAGATAGAGGAACGTGTTGTTACACAACATAACCTTGAATGTGCGTTTGAACAAATAACAGATAGTATCAAATATGCTCAGAAAATAGAATTTGCTATGTTACCATCGCAGGTTATGATACAGCAAATTTTTCGGGAAAGCACCATTTTTTTTCAACCCCGTAACATTGTTAGCGGTGATTTTTACTGGATGTATAAATTTGATAAAAAGGTAGTAGTAGCTGTTGCTGACTGCACCGGTCATGGAATTCCAGGCGCCTTTATGAGTGTTTTAGGAATATCACTTTTAAATGACATAATTCGAAATAGCATAAGTTTTAAGAACGAGATTACACCAGGCAGTATCCTGAATGATTTACGGGAGCGGTTAATACAATCCATTCATCAATCGGGCGATGATTCTGACCCAAGAGATGGTATGGATATGGCACTCATAATAATCGACAGAGAAACAAAGCAGATGCAGTTTGCCGGAGCATATAGTCCGATTTGGATTATACGCAATGAAGGTCAACCTGGTATTATTGAATTTAAAGGCGATAAAATGCCCATAGGAAGACATACACGGCCGATAGAATTATTCAGGGATCAACATATACAACTGCTTGAAAACGATATTATCTACTTGTTAACAGACGGATATAAAGACCAGTTTTGTGGTTTGAATGGAAAAAAAATGCGTTCAAATCAAATGAAAGAACTTCTTCTTGAAATTTATCACCTCCCATTAGAAGAACAGGGTAAAAAACTGGTCAATTATTTTAATGAATGGAAAGGTGGAGTCGACCAG
>JAHEEB010000499.1 GCA_024640925.1 Bacteroidota bacterium
ACTTAGAATACTATACTGCTGATATGGAATCACCCATTGCCGATTATAAACTCGATATACAGAATATACCTTTTGAAAATAACTCTTATGATATAGTAATATGCAACCATGTTTTAGAACATGTTCCAGATGATAAAAAGGCCATGTCAGAGATATACCGAATATTAAAACCGGGTGGATTTGCCATATTACAAGTGCCTGTAGATTTTCATCGGCAAAAGACTTTTGAAGATAATACCATTACTGATAAAAAGGAAAGAGCAAAAATATTTGGTCAGTACGATCATGTCAGAGTTTACGGTATTGATTATCCTGAACTTTTGAAGGAATCAGGATTCATAATAGATGAACCAAACTTTTTAGATGTGCTTGAAGAAGAATTAAAAATAAAATACAGTATAAATTACTCCGATTTTATGTTCTCTTGCAAAAAAAAGTTGGGTTGAGAATTCCACTAATAGCAACATATATATGCTTTATTTAAAAAATCTCTTGAAAAAGTTTTTTTATAATTTTTGTCAATTAATTAATATGTATATATTTGCCCAAGAAATTAATATATATGACAATTACATTTGCAAGTATAATTCTCATTCTCGTGGTGCTCGTCGTATTGCCGGTGGGGTGAGAATGGTGTATACTGCAAAATAAAATAGTGCGAGCCATTCTTACCCAAATAAGAATGGCTCTTTTAATTTTATAAACCAACAATTAAAACCGGTTGAAATGCAAAATAAACTCAGAAGTGCAATTACAACAGAAGGCCGCCTGATGGCAGGAGCAAGAAGTCTTTGGCGTGCTAATGGAATGAAAGAAGAACAATTAGGCAAGCCCATAATTGCTATTGTTAATTCATTTACCCAATTTGTACCAGGTCACACTCATTTGCACGAAATCGGTCAGATAGTAAAAAAACTGATAGAAAAACAGGGATACTTTGCAGCAGAGTTCAATACAATTGCCATTGACGATGGTATTGCCATGGGACACGATGGTATGTTGTATTCACTTCCTTCAAGAGATTTAATTGCTGATAGTGTAGAATACATGATTAATGCTCACAAAGCCGATGCTATGGTATGTATCAGCAATTGTGATAAAATTACGCCTGGCATGCTCATGGCTGCTATGCGATTGAATATTCCTGCTATTTTTGTTTCAGGCGGCCCTATGGAAGCAGGCAGATATGGTAATAATAAGTATGATCTTATCGATGCTATTACAAAAGCTGCTGATTCTGGTATTTCAGATAGTGAAATTGATATTATTGAGAAGGAAGCATGCCCCACATGTGGATCTTGTTCCGGTATGTTCACTGCAAATTCCATGAACTGCCTAAACGAAGCTATTGGACTTGCTTTACCAGGTAACGGGACAATTGTTGCAACTCATAAAAACCGTTTAAAACTTTTTGAAAAAGCCGCTGAGCAAATTGTAAAAATCACTAACAAGTATTATTTCGAAGGTGATAGTTCTGTATTACCCCGATCCATTGCTACCCGTGAAGCATTCCAAAATGCAATGTCGTTGGACATAGCCATGGGAGGTTCTACAAATACTATATTACATTTACTTGCTATTGCAAAAGAAGCCGAAGTGGATTTTACCATGAAAGATATCGACCAGCTTTCAAGAAAGATTCCTGTGCTTTGCAAAGTAGCTCCAAACACACAATTATATCATATTGAAGATGTTAACAGAGCTGGTGGAATAATTGGAATCATGGGCGAACTTGCAAAAGGTAAATTAATAAACCTATCGGTTAAAAGAGTTGATGAGTTAATACTCGGCGAAGCAATTGAAAAATACAGCATTACATCGACAAAAACAAATTCCGAAGCTCACGAAATATATAGTAGTGCTCCGGCAGGAGTTAAAAACCTGGAATTGGGAAGTCAGGGAGTATCGTTTAAAGAACTGGATACCGACAGAGCAAAAGGATGTATACGAAATATTGAAAACTGTTATAATAAAGAAGGAGGCTTGGCAGTTCTCTTCGGCAACATTGCACGAAGAGGCTGTGTAGTCAAAACTGCAGGAGTAGATGAATCTATCTTTCTGTTTAAAGGTCCGGCAAAAGTTTTTGAATCGCAGGAAGAAGCCATCGATGGCATACTCGGCGATGTTGTAAAACCTGGCGATGTTGTAGTTATTCGCTACGAAGGGCCAAAAGGCGGACCAGGCATGCAGGAAATGCTCTATCCAACTTCATACATAAAATCAAAAGGGTTGGGCAAAGCATGTGCACTAATAACAGATGGTAGATTTTCAGGCGGTACTTCAGGCCTGTCAATTGGTCATGTCTCTCCAGAAGCAGCATCACAAGGTGAAATCGGGCTAATCAGAAATAATGATATAATCGAAATTGATATACCCAAACGATCCATTAATTTACTGATCTCTGAGAGCGATATGAAAGAACGCCTGAAAGATGAACAAAAACGAGGAAAAGACGCTTTTACTCCAAAAAACAGGAAGCGTAATCTATCGAAAGCACTGAAAGTCTACGCCAGCATGGTTACTTCGGCTGACACAGGTGCTATTAGGGAAATTTAAAAAAGACTTGAAAAAAATCTCAACATGGCTACAAAAAGAATAACAGGATCGCAAGCAGTATTATTATCTCTTATTGAAGAAGGTACTGAATATATATTTGGTTATCCGGGCGGTGCCATCATGCCGGTTTACGATGCTATGATGGAATACCAGGAACAAATAAAACATATACTAACAAGACATGAGCAGGGAGCTGTACATGCAGCCCAGGGATATGCCAGGGCAACAGGAAAAGTTGGTGTTTGTATGGCTACTTCCGGACCTGGTGCAACCAATCTGTTAACAGGTATTGCTGATGCGTTGGTTGATTCAACCCCAATCGTTTGTATTACAGGGCAAGTTACTTCTCCTCTTCTGGGAACAGATGCTTTTCAGGAAACAGATGTGATTGGTGTTTCCATGCCAATCACTAAATGGAACTGTTTGATTACAAGAGCAGAACAAATACCTGCTGCTATTGCAAAAGCCTTTTACATTGCAAGTACAGGGCGTCCGGGACCCGTACTCCTCGATATAGCAAAAGACGCCCAATTTGGTGAACTTGATTTTGAATATAAAAAATGCGACTACATTAGAAGTTATGTTCCCAGACCGACTTTCAATGAAGAAAAAATAAAAGAAGCTGCAAAGGCAATTAATGAATCCAAAAAACCTTATGTACTATTTGGTCAGGGTATCATTCTTGGAAATGCAGAAGAGGAATTCAGAGAATTCATTGAAAAATCAGGAATCCCTGCAGCTTGGACAATACTTGGAGTAGCTGCCTTGCCAACAGGACATTCATTAAACATGGGTATGCTTGGAATGCATGGTAATTTCTCGACCAATGTTCTTACAAACGAATGTGACACGCTTATTGCCATAGGTATGCGTTTCGACGATCGGGTAACCGGCGACTTGAAACGATATGCCAAACAGGCTAAAATTATTCACCTAGAAATTGATCCGGCAGAAATTAATAAAAACATTACTCCTCATATTGCAGTTCTTGGTGATGTAAAAGAAACTTTACCCATATTAACCAAATACATCGAAAAAAGAGATCATTCCGACTGGATCCAAGAATTTAAAAAGTTAGATAAACAGGAATATGAGAAAGTCATCAAAAGTGATTTATATCCCGAAAAAGAAGGCATTACTCCAGGAGAAGTTATCCGCATGATTAATGAAAAAACCAATGGTGATGCAATTTTTGTTACTGATGTAGGGCAAAATCAGATGTTCGCTTCAAGATATTGTAAGATTGTAAACAAACGCGGTTTTATCACTTCTGGTGGCTTGGGCACTATGGGATTCGGATTGCCATCAGCATTAGGCGCGAAAATGGGAGTACCTGATAAAGAAGTCATTGTTTTTGTTGGCGATGGTGGCATTCAGATGACAATTCAAGAACTCGGCACAATCAGGCAGACTGATGCAGCTGTAAAAATTGTACTTTTAAACAATAAATTTCTGGGTATGGTACGCCAATGGCAGGAATTATTTTTCGACAAACGTTACTCCCAGACCCATATGATTAATCCCGATTTCATTAAGGTTGCAGAAGGTTACGGAATTTCAGGAAAAAAAGTACTTCACAGGCCCGAGCTAAAAGGTGCTATTGATGAAATGATTGAGCACAAGGGACCATTTCTTCTTGAAGTTTCAATAGAAAAGGAAGAAAATGTATTTCCAATGGTTGCGACAGGGGCATCAGTCTCTGAAATCATGCTCGAAGCAAAAAAGAAGTAAAACTTAACACGTAAAACAATGCCGAAAACATATACAATATCAGCATTTTCCGAAAACCATATAGGTTTATTAAACCGGATAACTATTATATTTACCCGAAGACATGTAAATATCGAAAGTCTTACTGTCTCACAATCGGCTATAAAGGGCATTCATAAGTTTACAATAGTTGTTAAAGATACCCAGGAAAGAGTTGAAAAAGTTGTAGCACAAATAGAAA
>JAHEEB010000500.1 GCA_024640925.1 Bacteroidota bacterium
TAAATCAATGGATGCCGGAGCCACTTGGTCTGCACCGGTTTTGGCTATTAAGCGGGAACTTGATGATCCATATGGAATGTGTGAATTATATGTAGGTTATACTGCCGATGAACCCTATCGGGTTGGACAACCCGAACGATGGTGGTTTGCATATACATCTTCATCAGGGTTTCAATATGAAGGAGTTCATAATGGAGGTGACAACTCTCCTAACCTAATAAACACACTTGAGCAATGGGGAACAGGAGGCAGCGGATTTACATACCGCTGGTTGTATAACAAAACCAAACATACGAATAGTGGTATATCCAGTGCTGATTCTATAACAATTGTTCCAACTGATGCTATGGATTGGGATAACGGCGATGAATATGGAATAGCTTATCACAATATTTATCATTCTGATATTTATGTTACAGCTTTTTGTCCCGATAATGGCCATTGGTACGATGCCAACAATAACGATTTAGGCACAGAGGTTTCCCGAAGCGAAATGGAAACTGAAACAGCGCGACCTTATACATCACCAACTCCTCCGGCAAGTAAGACTGATGTTGGATATATCCCAATTTGCTCAGTGAACAGCTTAGGACAACCCACCATTTTGCAGAAAGGTGTATTTACCTCATGGAATGGAAACGAATGGGCAGAGGTTAGTTCAAATCCTCCTTCAGGCGATTGCAGAAAATTTTGGTTTGCTGACAATAAATACTACATACTTACCAATAAATTACAGATGTATAGTAGCTCAACCACGGCTACATGGGATAATGTTTTTTCTATAACATTACCTAACGCCAACTCTTATGCTTGTTATGCTGTACCAATTAATGAAGGTCATTCACAAGCTTTCATAAACGTTCACGAATATAACGATGTTGGTACAGGCAATGCATACAGCGTTTCGTTTGATGAGACACAAACACCAGCTGCAATTGTATTGCGAACTGCCACTCCGGTAGGTACCTTAAACCAGGCGATAAAAGTGGATGCTTATATAACCGAAAAAATGAATGGAGCACGATCAAAGGTAAGAAATGCTACAAATCCCGTAACGATTACCGTACTAAGCGGATCTGTCATAATTGAGAACAGTTCAGTGAATGCGATTAATGGATTGGCTGAATTTTCTATAACTCCTGCTTCAAATGATCAACTAATTGTATTAAAAGCAAATTCTCCCGGACTTGATAGTTGCTATTTAAATTTATATATTGGAAATGCCAGTGAAGGATTAAGTTTATTAAATAATAATCAAACATCAATAAATGATTATTTTGTTGCTTGTCCAAATCCTTTGAACGAGAAAACCAGTATTAAATTTTCTATACAACAAAAGGAGTCGGTTGTTCTGAAAATTTTCGATCTTTCGGGAAAAGAAATAACTACCTTAATTAATGATGAAAAATCAGCCGGAACCTATGAGGTGATATTTAATCCAATTAGTTTTGGTTTAAAAAATGGTATATACCTGGCTAAATTGTATCATGGGAATAGAATCAATACTATTAAATTGTGTTTAAATAAATAACCTGTAAAATAATGAAAACAAACTATTTGATTAAACATTTTTTAGGCTCATTCTTATTCTTTGTTATCATATTTATAAGTGCTGGTAGAATAAATTACTGGCAGGGATTGATTTACTTGTCAATCGGTTTAATAATGTTTTTATTAAATTATACGGTTCTGCAGATAGATACTGAATTGTTAAAAGAACGCTCAAAGCCGGGAGAAGGTACCAAGAAATGGGATAAGATAATATTGGGGTTATCTTTCCTAGTTACAATTTCGATGTATATAATTGCCGGGGTTGATTCCGGTCGTTATCACTGGTCAACTGAATTTCATTGGAGTGTGTGTTTGCTGGGTATTATTCTAACAGCTTCAGGACAATTATTATTTCTTATTGCACAAAAGCAAAATAGATTTTTCTCAAGTACAGTCAGAATTCAAACGGATAGAGAACATATTGTTTGTGATACCGGTTTATACAAAATAGTCAGACATCCGGCTTACCTGGGTTCTATTATTCAATCTTTAGGATTTCCTTTACTCTTTGGTTCATTATGGAGCATAATACCAATATGTATATTGATTGTTCTATTCATTATAAGAACAAACCTGGAGGACAGAATGTTGAAAAATGAATTGAAAGGTTATCTTGAATATTCTGATAAAACCCGGTTCAAAATTATTCCGTATGTTTGGTAAGAAAGCAAAATGATAAAATGAAAATATTTGTTGTAGGTTCCGGAAAGCTGGCAAATGCGATATTAACTTCTAATTTGTCAATTCAATCTTGTGAAATTTTAAAATGGGAGTCAAAATACCAAATCTTAAATGATAAGTCGATTATAGTACATGCTGGTTCAGGACGACAATTAAAAGAGTGTTTTGAATTCTGTACAAGGACAAACTCTCTGTTCATTGAGTTATCTACCGGATTAGAAACAGAAAAAATGGAACCTGGGTTTCCACTTATTATTTGCCCCAATACTTCCATTTTATTGTTAAAGACACTATATATTTTAAAAGCAAATGGCAGATATTTTGAAAAGTATACTATCTCAATCACCGAATCTCATCAATCAACAAAAAAAACAGAACCGGGAACGGCATTTGCCTTTGCAAAATCATTAAATTTTCCACTCAACAAAATTGTATCGATAAGAGACCCGGATATTCAACAAAATAAAATTGGGATACCAAAAGAGTATTTAGACAAACATGCATATCATAAAATTGTAATTAAAGATGAAAATGACGAAGTGACCATAGAGACAAAAGTCCTGGGTCATAATTCATATGCAAGTGGTATTCAGACAATAATTGAAATGGTTTTAAAATACAGGTTAGAAAATAAAAAATATACCGTTTTGGAATTAATTGAAAACAATATGCTCTAAAATGACCTTGAACGTTTGGTACTTTAAACAAATACAGCCAGACATGATAGAACCTTTTCAAAACAGCAAATAAAATTTAAAGACGAGCTTCAAACAATTTAAAATATTTAACCAGGTACCAATGGCTCAAAATGCCTCAGACATATTCGATTTTTCATCAATACTCAACCAAATGGTAGAAATACCAGGCGGAAAAATTACATTAAGAGATGATAGGATAAAACATAATTGGACTACTGATATAGAGCCATTTTTACTTGCCAGGTTTCCTGTTACCCAGGATTTGTATTTTGAAATTACGAAAGAATCTCCCAACACTTTCTTAGGGGACAAAAAACCAGTAGAAACAGTATCGTGGAAAGAGGCCGTTATATATTGTAATTTACTTTCTGAAAAAGCTGGATTGCAATCTTGCTATATCTTTAGTAAAAGCGAAGAAATAACATTTGACTCAAAAGCAGATGGCTACAGGCTCCCCACTGAAGCTGAATGGGAATATGCCTGTAAAGCCGGTTCAACTGAAATCAGATATGGAGATATTGACAGAATTGCCTGGTATAAAGACAATTCAAAGGGAATGACTCATAATGTCGGTATGAAAGAACCTAATTCATGGGGGTTGTATGATATGCTGGGTAACGTTTGGGAGTGGTGCTCGGATATATATGATGAGAAGGTTTATGGTTCATATCGGATATTTAGGGGTGGTGGCTGGTCAGATGAAGCAAGAGGCTGTCTGGCAACTAATCGCAGGCGTAGTCATCCTATTTCGTTCAAAATTGATGACCTTGGATTTCGAATAGCGAGAAATTTGAAGAAAAAATAAATAAAGAATGTAGGATATGATTTAATTGAAATAATTATGAAAATAGTGATTCTCCTTTTTGATAATTTTACAGCTCTTGATGTTGTTGGGCCTTATGATGTACTGAATAAACTTCCAAACTCGGAAATTTATCTTGTAGGCCTTGAGAAAAAGGAGTATAAAGATATTTATGGATTAAAAATACTCGCAGCTTATTCAATTGATGAAATTTCTCAAGCTGACATCTTATTGGTACCCGGCGGAGGTGGAATTGATAATCTTTTAAAAAACAAAAAAATAACTGATTGGGTACGAGATATTGACAACACAACAAAATGGACAGTATCAGTCTGCTCTGGTTCTTTACTCCTGGCTCAGGCCGGATTATTAAATGGTAAAAACTGCACTACTCATTGGATGCGCAAAGATCAATTAAGGAATTATAATAATGTTACCATTAAAGACGAAAGATATGTTCAGGATGGCAATATTATCACATCAGCAGGAGTTTCGGCTGGAATAGACATGGCTATTTATTTGATAAGTTTACTAGCTGGAGAGCAAACTGCCAAAATGATACAACTTGCCATTGAGTATGACCCGAAACCACCTTTTGATTGTGGTTCACCGGATAAAATGCCAAAAGAAATAATTGACAGGATGAAAAATAAAAAATAAGAATCGGGAGCCCTCAACCTTAATTTATCTTACCTACTAACTCTATATGTTTTAACCAATATTTTAATAAATAACTTATATTTATAAAGTTTTTTTCAAT
>JAHEEB010000501.1 GCA_024640925.1 Bacteroidota bacterium
TGGGTTGATAAGTGCTGGTGAACCCGGCAAAGCGTTAACCTGGATGGATGCAGTAGTTTATGGAAAGCCTGTTACACCTCGTATTGGTTGTCCGGTAGAGATAAACGCTTTGTGGTACAATGCTATCAGTTATAGTCTTGAACTAGCTGAAAAGTCTGGTGATACAGCATTTATAAAGAAATGGAAAAAGCTTCCGGAGAAAATCGGAGTATCATTTGTTGAAAATTTCTGGGACGAACAAATGGGTTATTTAGCTGATGTAGTAACAGGAGATGACAAAGATTGGTCTATCAGGCCAAACCAGATTATTGCGGCAGCTTTACCCTATTCGCCTCTTTCCCTGGAAATGAAAAATGCAGTCGTAGAGAATGTTCGAAGAAATCTGCTTACTCCTCGTGGACTGCGGACTCTTGCCCCAAAGAACTCTGAATACAAAGGTGTTTATGAGGGCAACCAGGAACAGCGTGACAATGCTTATCACCAGGGTACTGTTTGGCCATGGTTGCTTGAGCATTATTGCGAAGCATACTTGCAAGTTCAAAAACAAGCAGGGCTTTGCCATATTAAAAAAATAATATCGGATTTTGAGCCTGTTATGAACGAACATGGAATTGGTACTATTTCCGAAATTTACGACGGAGATCCACCCCATAACCCTAAAGGAGCTATTTCGCAGGCCTGGAGTGTTGCTTCTATTTTAAGAATCATTGAAAAAATTGAAAAAATGGAGAATTCCTAAAAATATTTAACAACTAAACCTTAATAATTAATTATGAGAGTTCTTATGTTTGGGTGGGAATTCCCTCCTCATATATCGGGTGGTTTGGGCACAGCATGTTATGGTTTGGCTAAAGGTTTAAATTCTATCGGCGAAGTAGAGATACTTTTTGTTGTACCCAGAGCCCATGGCGATGAAGATCAATCCATGGGTATGCTTATTGGGGCCAACGAAATAACTTTAGGCGAAAAGCTTAAAAACTACAAAGCTTTTCTGAAGAAGATTAACCTGATAGAAATCGAATCGAACATCATTCCATACACAAGCCCACAAGAATATGAAAAAATCATGAATGCTTATATTGCGGGTGAAAAGCATCTTATTCAAACCATACTTGGTGGCAAGCTTCATTTTTCCGGAGGGTATGGAAACGATCTTTTCCAGGAAATTTCGAATTATGCTGTTGTAGCTGCCAAAATAGCAAAGATGTACGATTTTGATATTATCCATTCCCACGATTGGCTTACATATCCTGCTGGTATTGCAGCAAAACAGGCATCAGGAAAGCCCCTTATTGTTCATGTTCACGCTACCGATTTTGATAGAAGCGGTGGTAGTGTTAATCCGGGGGTGTATGACATTGAACGACGCGGTATGCATGAAGCCGACAAAGTAATTGCAGTTAGCAATTATACACGTAATATTGTAATCAACAACTATGGGATCAGTCCCGACAAAGTTGTAACGGTTCACAATGCAGTTGATTCAACACAAACGAAAGAAGAAATCAAAGCTTCGAAAGGGATTTCCGATAAAATTGTTACTTTCCTTGGCAGGGTTACTCTGCAAAAGGGACCCGAATATTTTATTGAGGCTGCGTATAGTGTACTCCAGAAGATGAACAATGTCCGGTTTGTAATGGCCGGTAGTGGAGAACTTCTTTACAGAATGATACATCGTGTTGCAGAATTACGAATTGGTCATAAATTCCACTTTACAGGATTTCTTCGTTCCGAGCAGGTTCAGGAGATGTTTGCCTTAAGTGATGTGTATGTTATGCCATCGGTATCGGAACCATTTGGTATATCTCCGTTAGAAGCTTTACAATCAAATGTACCGGTTATCATTTCAAGACAATCGGGTGTTTCCGAAATATTAAAGAATGCTATTAAAGTTGATTTTTGGGACATTGATGCTACTGCAGACGCAATATATGGCATTTTAAACTACAAAGGCCTTTCGAACTATTTCAAACATTATGGAAAAGCTGAGGTTGAAAGCCTGAAATGGGATAATGCAGCAATGAAAGTAAAAGATATTTATAAATCGCTAGTTTAGATTAGAAAAGAGACTTGTATGAAAACAATATGCCTTTATTTCCAGGTACATCAGCCCGTAAGATTCAAACGGTACAGATTTTTTAATATTGGGAACGATCATTATTATTACGACGATTATCTGAATGAGTCTATTATGCATCGGGTCGCTCATAAATGCTATCTCCCGGCCAATAAATTGTTATTAAAGCTTTTTAAGGAATTTGGAACAAAATTTAAAGTCAGTTTTTCAATTACTGGTATTGCTCTTGATCAATTCCGCTTATATGCCCCCGAAGTGCTGGATAGCTTTAAAGAACTTGCTGCTACCGGATGTGTCGAGTTTCTTTCCGAAACATATTCACATTCGTTGGTTTCGTTTAAGGATCCGAATGAATTTAAAAAGCAGGTTGACCTTCATCGTGAAGTAATTAAAAAATATTTCAATGTTGAACCAAAAGTATTCAGAGGTACAGAATTGATATACTCCGATACTATAGGAGCCTTGATTGGTGAAATGGGTTATAATGTAATTGTAACCGAAGGGGCAAAACACATTCTTGGATGGAAAAGCCCGAATTTTATGTACTGCAACACCATTAATCCCAAGTTGAAAGTATTGTTGCGTAATTATGAACTCAGTGACGATCTTGCCTTCCGGTTTTCAAACAAATCATGGGCCGAATATCCTTTAACTGCCGAAAAATATGTGAAATGGATCAATAATGTCCTTAAGCATGGAGAAACGGTTAATCTTTTTATGGATTACGAGACTTTTGGAGAACACCAACCAGCCGAATCGGGAATATTTGAGTTCTTGAAGCAATTTCCAAAAGAAGTATTCCGTAAAAAGAATATTGAATTTGCTACTCCTTCCGAAATATCCGAAAAATTACAACCTGTTTCTGCCATTCCTGTTCCTTACCCAATTTCGTGGGCTGATGAGGAACGTGATCTCACTGCCTGGTTAGGAAATGATATGCAGGAAGATGCCTATAACCGATTGTATTCTCTTACCGATAAAATACAAAAGTGCAACGATCCGAAAATAATTACCGACTGGAAATACCTGCAAGCCAGCGATCATTTCTATTACATGTGTACGAAGGTGTTTAGCGATGGTCAGGTGCATTCCTATTTTAATCCTTTCGATTCGCCATATGATGCCTACATAAACTATATGAATATTTTATCAGATTTTATTATCAGGGTAAATACAGCTGTTCCTGAAACCAAACAGGATCAAGAGCTAGCAACTCTTGCTGCTATAATATATGAGAAAAATTTACTTATAGAAAAGTTTGAATCACAGATAAAAAAATATACTACGGTTTCGAAAACCAGTGAAATACCTCAGAAAGCAACAACCCAACCTAAAATTGCAGAAAAGAAACCAAAAGTTGCACCAAAAGGTAAAGCTGTAATTACAGCTAAAGAAACTATTCTTAAAAAAGCAACGAAAGCTGTTAAACCAAAAAATGCATCAAAGTCCGCTAAAGCAGTAAAAGCAATTAAACCAACAAATAAAAAAACAACGAAGTCTTCTGTAAATGAAAAGGAGACTTTAAAGCCAAAACAAAACAATAAACCGAAAGCAGTAAAAAAAGTTGCTGAGAAAAAATAGATGTGAAATTTTAATAGGATAAAATGTCAAGAACATCAATAAAACCCGATTATCTTTTTGAAGTAAGTTGGGAAGTGTGCAATAAGGTTGGGGGAATTCATACAGTGGTATCGACAAAATCTGTCGCTCTGAAAAATGAACTGGATGAGCGATTGATTTTAATCGGACCAGATTTGGTTCGTGATGAAGGAGAAAACCCCGAATTTCAACGTGATCTAAATCTGTTTAAAGACTGGTCGGAACAGGCTGCTAAAGAAGGGTTGAGAATTAAAATAGGCCGATGGAAAATTCCTTCGCAACCTATTGTAATTTTGTTGGATTTCAGCGAATTCTTTGGTCATAAAGACTATATTTTCTCACGACTTTGGGAAGATTATAAACTCGACTCACTTTCCGGACAATGGGATTATATTGAACCAGCATTATTTGGGTACGCCTGTGGAAAGCTTATTGAAAGTTTTATAAAACATAATCTTACCAGCCATCAGAAAGTTGTTGCTCAATTTCACGAATGGATGACTGGTACAGGCATTTTGTATCTGAGAAAAAATCTGCCACAGGTAGCTACTGCTTTTACAACACATGCTACTGCTTTAGGCCGCTCACTTGCAGGGAATAACAGACCTCTATACAATAAAATGGAATCATATCATCCCGAAGAAGTTGCAAGAGAGTTAAATATTATCTCAAAACAATCATTAGAAAAGCTTTCGGCTCAGGAAGCTGATGTTTTTACCACAGTAAGTGATATTACTTCTCGCGAATGCAAACATTTTTTAGGAAAACCAGTAGATATTGTTACCCCAAACGGTTTTGAGGACACTATTGTACC
>JAHEEB010000502.1 GCA_024640925.1 Bacteroidota bacterium
AAAAATGAATTAAATCCACTTTTAAATATGTCTTCAATATTATCTAAAGTCAATGTTTCTTTCATTCGAAGCGGTCTTTTAATATGGCTGGTAACGTTACATATAAGTTTTGTCGGGGATTTCGAAGCGATTTCCTGTCGGGACATTAAGAACTAAAATAGAAGAAAGCACTTTAAAATCAGCAATTCCGCCCCAATAAAATTTATATGATGTTAGCTGTTGTTTTTTTTGAATATTTCCCAAATCTTTTTTCTTTTATTTCTTAGTATTTCTATTTGAGGATTTTCAATTTTATGAAAGTTGTCATCTTTTTCCAGCTGTAGGAGCTGTCTCATCATATGCTCAAAATTCAGTCCCCTATATTGATATAAATTCTCACTAACAACATTGTCCAATTGATAATATTTGTTGTTTTCATCTACAAACAAGTTTATATGGTCATTGTGAGCCATAGCAAAACAGACGAGATTTTTATTGAGACCGTATTCTTTCATATTTTGTATCTTACCTGGAGAATCTAAGAATTCCAAAAGAGTAAGCGTCCAATTATCACTTTTCTCTGTAGAAATAAACTTCAATCCGCCAAACTCTTCAATTATTGTAACTGCATTTTTAATTTCAGGTGTCATTTGAATTCTTGACAGATTAATCTCTATTTGTCTATTTTTATACCATCCAGAATCTTGTAAAATGCTTTTATATTTGAACTTTTCAAATTCAGTGTGAGATACATAATTGTCTATAATAATTCTGTTAAGGTTATCTAATACAAACTTATCTTGATAATCAATCCCAATCAACTCAAAATATAATTCGCCCCCAATTCTTGACTCTAAATCTGGGTCTTTATACACCCATGATTCAAAATCATTGATATTTTCTTTTCCAATCAGAAAATTTAATATTCTATCCTTATCAGTTTCTTGCATCGTATGTGTCTTAAAATAACAGCTAATCGAGTAGGGAAAGATACGAAATATTTCGCATCTCCGCCTTCTCACACCAACATACAAAATGGCCGGTATACGAAGGTTCGTTAAACATGGCTATATCTGACGAATAGTTCACTCATAGGTATAAAGCCCCTTTGTTTCAACCTTTCCATGGTTATGGTGGTTTTTAAGATTGTGGTGTTGACTATATGCCAGCCCCCACGTCTGTTTAAACCCCATGTGATGGCTAGCCACAGAGAAACTCCTAATTTTTTAAGGTTTCTGATTCTTGTTCGCATCCTTTTCCAGCTTTTCCAAATACAATACCGCAAACGGCCGCTCAGGATTCTGTCCAATTCTTGTAGTCGTGTCTTTATACTGGCATATTTGAAATAACCTATCCACCCAAAGCCCAGTTCGCGTAACTTTTGCGTTCGTTCAACCAGTGAGAGGGGTGTTGTTTTACGGGTTATTTCTTTACACTTGTGTACAAATTTCTGCCAGTTCGATTCGATTACATTCGTGTCCATACTTAATATGACTTCTGCTGACCTCTCAATTGGACCAGCGCGTGGCCTTTGAGATCTCCCCGGGTAAGGACATTAACTTTATGAATAATTTTTTTTGTTTTCAATGGTATTCGTGAGCTCGCTAACGCTCGGTTCGTCCTATCGCTGCTACATCTACGCATCTGGTTGTTCGCAATATTTTGGGCTTCGGTGTGACGTGCCACCTTACCCTTACCAGCCCCGCCTCGGTATGTAGTTTAGTTCACTTCGTTCATGAGCTCCCTTCGGTCGGTTTTGTTCATCAGTACAGGAGTTTACAGTCAGGCTTCCTTCAGACCCAGCCTCACGGATGGTATCCTTGCCTCTTGTTAGCAGTTCCATATTGCTTGGCCTGCAAGGGTCTCGCACCCTTTAGTTAATGCCCATGCCGGGCGCACACGGTCGGAACTATATGCAGTTGGGGATTGCGGGCTGCGAACTTTGTTGTCCGCACCGAAACCCCAATTGACATATAGTTTTTGTTATGGCGTCGGTTTTTTATTAATAGTTTACTACTCTTAGAAATTCTGTTATCAATTTATTAGGTCTCTCAATACTTGAATCAACCTGCGGAACAAAAACTGTTGCAATAAAAAACGGATGATTTTTTAATTCCAATATCCGAATTGTATTTTCTGAATCATATCCACTTATTACAAAGTCACTATGTTCAAAAACAAATTTAAAATCATTATTTAGTCCGTAACTACAGAAATAATTACCATCAATTTCATTTAAATCATAAATCCTTTGTACGATTGAATTTGTCACTAAAATGACTCTATCTTTTGTGCCTTTTAAAGAACATGACATTTTGCTAATAAATTGATTCTCTAAATTTGATGAATACTCTGCATGTTGAGCATCTTTAAATCCTAATACATTACGTGCATAATCGATTATCGAATGTTATGGCCTGTAGTTTATTTATCTTGGTTTATTATACTCATATTATAAATCGACCAGTATTCATCACCCATTTTAGTCGTATCTTTTAGTAATCCCTCTACTTCAAATCCGCAATCCTTATAGCACTTAATTGCTTGATGATTGAAATCAAAAACCCCTAAATCTAATCTATGTAATTGTAAATCTGAAAATCCAATCCTAGTGAGTTCTTGTATAATCTTTTTACCGAATCCTTTGTTTCTATTTTGTTTATCGCCAATCAAAATACGACAAATCCTCGCACTTTTATTTTTATTGTCAATGTTATTTATTTCAGCATGTCCAATAATCTCACTGGAATCAATATTTATTGCTTTATAAACAAGTCTATTGTCGGCATTTATATATTTATCCAGTTGTTCGTGAGTAATTGGATAATTAAAAATCGGTCCACTAAACTGTATCATTGCCTCTTCGGAATCAATCCAATTTATCAATCTATCAAAATCCGATTTGTCAAATTTTTCGAGTCTAATCATGTTGTTAAAGCATTTTTTACTATTGGCCATAACTATTTATAGGTGCATAAAAACTGCACCTATTTTCCATATTTCGTAATATAGGTGCACTTTTCATTCCTTTCCTTCTCCATCTATTTTCCATTTTTTAGTACTTAAAATTTCCCACACAATATACCAAACTCTCCGAAATCTTCCAATAGTGTACAAAATTTCTAAGCCCTGTTATATTCTAAAGAATGGGTGGTAAACATCCAGAAGCCTTTTGGTAAACCGCAGAAAGTACTGGAATACCTTTCACGGTATGTTTTCCGTATAGCCATTACCGACAGGCGGATCATTGAAACCAAAGACGGAAAAGTGCTGTTCTCCTGGAAGGATTACCGGACAAAATTATTCCGTAAGATGAAACTGGATGTTGATGAGTTCATCCGCAGGTTTTTATTACATACATTGCCCCAGGGCTTTTTCAAGAGCGTGTTCGTTTCAATGCCCGATTTTTTAAAAGAGGCAGTAGGTTAAATAATCTACTGCTTCTTTTTTTGGCTCAACTGTGCCTTAAATCCTATATTGTTGGCTGGCAATTTTATTCGTTATTCAATTTTAACATCTCCTCGATAATATTGTTAGCTACTCGAAAATCAGTAAGCATTAATTTATCTATGAGAGGTTTTACTTTATCAATAATCTTCATTTGCTTTGCTCGATGAATAACTCCTAAAGTTCCAGTAATCCTAAATTTCAATTGTGTTGCAAGCTTTCGTGCCTTTAAATCATCAAGTAGAAGCAAAACATCTTCAAATTCTGAAGCTAAAGCAATAGCACTTGCTTCTCCATAGTCCACTTGAGTAAAAAGAAAATCCTGATACTTTTTATCTGCTGCTGATTGAATTTTAATCCAATCGGGCAAAACTTCTCCAAATTCCTTTGCAATCTCAGGAGTAGTAATCAACTCACCATATACTTTTTGCAAAAGAATAAACTCATCAATCTTGTGGAAAAGAATCAACGTACTTGCATCAGATATAATAGTTTTATGCATTTGCTATATCAGAATTTAAATCAGCAATCGATGTGCTAAAAACGGAAACTCCATATTTTCCTAACATTTCAATAAATGCTCTTTTCGACAATCCAACAATCTCTGCTGCTTGTCCTGCAGAAAGTTTAGCCTCCTCGTATAGTTTTGAAGCAATTATCATTGAAAAATCGTAATCTTTCAACTCAACGCTATCAGGTATATGTAATTGAATTGTTCTCATAATCATATGTTTTCACAAAAATACAAAATCCAAATATCAATCTTTAGTGTAGCAAGAATTTTTTTTTGCTTGCCCATAATCGAGTAGGGAAAGATACGAAATATTTCGCATCTCCACCCTCTCACACCACTCCCGATGTACATCGGGATACCTGCCGGTATACGGCGGTTCGTTAAACATGGCTATATCTGACGAATAGTTCACTCAATTGTTTTTTTATAGTTAACCTTGAAAAACATGCTTTCTTTGTTTTTTAATTTACCTCTCCGCTTTTAGCGTGTTTGCCCTTTATCCCTGAAGAGAAGTCCATAGCCACCAGGCCGGGTTTTAGTTCAACCG
>JAHEEB010000503.1 GCA_024640925.1 Bacteroidota bacterium
TTCTAAAATGCCCATGATTCCTGGATCATATCCCGGAAGCAACGTATCACCAGGCTGACAAAATACATTCGTATCTTTAAAAACAACTTCCAGATCGCGTGCAGATGCGATAGGATTTGCCTGGATAGGAATAACCTTTGAATGAACCGGAATTTTAAGTTTGTTTTCGACTACAAAACTTACAACAAACCTATTAGGCTTTGTATTATCGAACTCAATGTTACTTATGTTACCAATTTTGAATCCACGATAATATACAGCACCTGATGGTACTATACCCTCAATGTTGTCATATACTACGAAGTATTCGTCGGATGGCTTAAGAACGTTTTTACCTTTTAAAAAGCTAAAACCCCATATTGTGATTGCCAGAATCAATATTGCAATGATGGCTGTCTTTACTTCTCTGGTTAGTTTCATGTAAATAATTTATTTGTAATCAATTACTTGGTTTCTATTCCGCTGTTTTTATAGCTTGGGACAAAGGTATAATCTTTCCGTTAGAAATAGCAACAATAAATGCATCAGGATAACGGCTTTTTACCCATTTACTATATTCAATGGCATCTCCATAGCTTTTGTTTGACCCAACAACATACTTGTATTTTCCCGAAACGTTTATTTCTTCAACATCCGAGAAATCCTTAAACATCTCATTTGCTAAATCAACTCTGCTTTGAGAATATAATATCTGAACCTTATAAACAATTGTACTATCAATTTTACTGTTTAAAGGTACAATGGAATTTGCCGGATGGCTGCTATGAGTTAACGATGACCCATTGACAGAAATAGCATTTGAAACAGGATTGACTGGATTATCAGCTATAACCTGATTGCTTGGAGCACTAACAACAGGACTAACAAAGGGTTCGTCAGGTGAACTGCTATTACCTTCAATGGCATCTTTATATTCCCGGAATGCCCTGAATATTGCTGATGAAATTATTTCCTGACCTTGTTCACTCATTAAAAACTTTTCTTCGTCAGGATTGCTTATAAAACCCGATTCGATTAATACTCCCGGCATGGATGATTGTGCTAAAACAAGGAGTCCCTGTTGAATTATACCACGATCGTTTCGTTTAGCCCGGTTGCGGAATTGATCCTGTGTAAGCTGGGCAAAATTTAAACTTTGGTCGAAATAAACATTTTGTAAAAGACTAAACATAATATACGATTCGGGCGAGTTTGGATCAAAATTCTCGTATCGGGTAGTATAATCATCTTCTAAAAGAATTACTGAGTTTTCTCTTTTTGCTACTTCAAAATTTTCATCGGAACGGTGCAAACCCAACACATGAGTAGACGGGCCATAAGGATCACTGCTTGTATTGGCATTTACATGTATGGATATAAACAAGTCGGCTTTATTGTCATTAGCAATTTTTGCTCTTTCATATAAAGGTATAAATTCATCGGTTTTACGGGTATAAACAACTTTGATATCGGGTATTTTTTCTTTGATATACTCACCGAGTTTCAGGCAAATTGCCAGGGCAATATCTTTTTCTTTTGCGTTTTTTCCCAAAGCACCCGGATCTTTACCTCCATGTCCCGCATCTAAAACTACGGTATGAATTTTGTTACGATCGTTGTCTGAACCTTGACAATAAACAATTTGCCATTGACAAAAAACGATATTACATATCAACCAACCAAACAATCTGATAATTCTATTTCTATCTTTAAAAATTTTCTGCATGAGAAAACGTTTAATTTATTAGTTTTGCTGCCTCTTTATGATTCTAAAACTGATACAAAAATAGTACTAAAATTGTTTTCCAGGAATTTCATTTCTTTTGGGTTATTAACATTGCTGATACTTCTTCCGGAGTATGGCATATCGCAACAGAGGGTTGATACGGTTCAATTTCAATCTGTTAGGGATAGTATTTCTATTGATTCAACCGACTCAACAAATGTGAGTAAAAAGAAAAAGAAATCGGTTGTTGATGCTCCCGTATATTATACTGCTAAAGATTCAATGGAAATTGATATTGACCAACAGCAGGTGACACTTTATGGCGAAGGAAATTTAAAATACCAGGATTTAGATCTTACTGCAGATTATGTAGAATCGGATCTGGAAAATAAGGAGGTTTATGCCAGGGGAAGATCAGATACCTCGAATAATTATACCGGCAAACCTGTATTTGTCCAGAAAAATGACAAATATGAAACAGATTCCATGAGATACAATACCACTTCGGGCAAGGGACTGATTTATAATGTGCGCACTGAGGAAGGAGAAGGCTTTCTGCATAGCGAGATTACCAAACGTGATTCTACAGGTCATATTAATGTGAAAGGTGGCAAATATACCACTTGTGATAGAGAACACCCCGATTTTTATATGCGCCTGACAAAGGCTATTGTTATACCTGAAGATAAAATTGTTACCGGTCCTGCTTTCTTGATTGTTCAGGATGTCCCTTTACCTATGCTGGGAATTCCTTTTGGTTTTTTCCCTAATACAAAGAATAGGGGAGCAGGTATAATTATTCCTTCTTATACCGATAATAAATCCAAAGGTTTTGGTCTGACCAGAGGTGGTTGGTATCAACCTTTAGGCGATCACCTCGATGCGCAGGTTACTGGTGAAATTTATTCCAAAGGTTCATGGGGTGTCCAGGCTCAGTCGGACTACAAACTGAAATATAAGTTTTCGGGCGACATGTCTTTTAACTATAACTTCAATACATATGGAGAGGATGATCCGGATAATCCTGACAACTTTCAGTACAGCTTAAAATGGTCTCACAGACAGGATGCAAAAGCAAATCCGACTCAATCGTTTTCTGCCAATGTCGATTATTCAAGTTCAGGATACGATAAGAAAAATTCTCATAGTATGCAGGGCATTATTACAAATCAAAAGTCCTCAAGCATAAGCTATACAAAAAATTGGCCATCGTCTCCTTTTAATCTTTCCATTTCGGCAAATGCTAATCAAAATTCAGACAATAGTAATGTTACTCTTAGGTTGCCAACAGCTTCCTTTAATATGAAAACTATCTATCCATTTCGAAAGAAAGAGGGAACAGGCAAACTGAAGTGGTATGAAAACATTGGATTAGCATATAATTCAAATTACGAAGGCTCATTGCAGACAAAAGATTCCCTCGTTTTTGAAAGAACCACATGGGATAAGTACGATGCACAGTTCTCACATAGCATACCTTTTACCATTAATCTGAAGACCGATAAAATAAAAATGTTGACTGTTTCTCCATCGCTTAGTTTTAAAGGTATAATGTCAAACTGGTATATGGAAAAGCACTTGCAGAACACGTTATTGTATACTAATACACCTATTGTTACAGATACCATCAGGAAGATTACATATGCATATGCTGTTAATCCAGGAATTTCAGTTGGATTAAGGCCTAAAATATATGGTATGTTTCAAAATACCAGGAGCAATCCGAATGTTATTGCCATACGACACGTAATACAGCCCGAAGCTAGTTTTTCGTATGTTCCGGATATGAGTAAGTTAATGCCTATTTATTACGACACTATATATTATTCCGAAAATCAGGTAGATAAAAAACTTGGATATTCATACTATAGAAATCCTCCGGGTAGCGCCAGACAAAGCGGAAGTGTTAGTTTTGCCCTGAATAATAACGTTGAAATGAAACTAAAACCAAAGAATGATACCACAGGGAAGGCTGAACCAAGGAAGGTACCGATATTACGGACTCTTAACTTTAGAACCTCATATAACCCTTTTGCTGAGGAATTCAAATGGAACGATATTTCTATAAATGCCAGCAGTTCGTTGTTTAAAGACTTTATAAATCTCCAGCTTAGTGGTTCATATAGTTTGTACGACATTGATACAAACGGGACAAAAATAAATGAGTTTTATTATAATAATGGGAAAGGATTTGCGAGGTTTACAAACTTCCATTTTTCTACAGGCATTGACTTGAAATCGGGTAAAGCAAAAACAAAAAAAGAAGGACAGAAAGACGAAATGTCCGCAAATACATATGCAGATCCCTTAAACCCCGACTATGAATTTGTTCCTGGTTATATGAGGGGGTCATATGTCGATTTTGATATTCCCTGGTCATTAAACATCGATTACACATGGAGTGTAAGCCGATCCGGATTAGTATCGAAACAGTCTGTAATTTCCTCACTTACAATGAATGGCGATTTTAGCCTGACACCAAATTGGAAAATAGGGTTTAATTCAGGGTATGATTTAATGAAAAAAGCATTAACCCCAACGAATGTTAGCATATACCGTGATTTGCATTGCTGGGAAATGACTTTCAGTGTTGTTCCTTTTGGCCCCTATCAAAGTTATACTTTTAAAATCCAGGCGAAATCAAGTATTCTCCGGGATCTGAAATGGGATAAAAAGCAAGACTGGTACGATAATCTTTAAACCGAACATACATATTTTAGTAGAAATGAAAAAATCAGTATCAACAAACAATGCCCCTAAGGCAATTGGTCCTTATAA
>JAHEEB010000504.1 GCA_024640925.1 Bacteroidota bacterium
ACAATTAAAGGATATGTTTTTTCTCGTATATCCTGATTGATAAAAGTACCTGTATGGGCAATATTAAAACTATCGAGGATTTTGATTGTTCGGCTTAGCCCCTTCTTACCCCTATCGAGGCAATGGTTATTTGCTGTTAAAAGTATATCAAAACCAGCATCACGAGCAGCCAAAGCAAGTGCATCAGGACTTGAAAACTGAGGATAACCGGTAAAAGGTTTTCCTGCCAGAGTAACTTCCAGATTTCCAATGGCTATATCGGCTGCCGATATATAGTCGGTTAAATACCTGAATGTTGGCTCATAATTATATTTACCGGTAGATTCATCAAAAGCCCCAGAAATCTGAGGGTCATGCCCCATTATGTCACCTGCAAATACCAAAGATAAAGTTTTCGAAATCAGTGTATCCTGAGCATTAACAGACAGTCCTTTAAGAAGCAATAAAAAGAAAAATATACCAAAAAAGCTTTGTTTCATAGAAAAAATAATGTTGTTTACCAGCTTCCGCCTGATCCTCCTCCGCCAAAAGAGCCTCCTCCGAAACCGCCAAAGGAACCACCTCCTGAAGAGAAGTTACCAAAACTGCCTGAATGACGATTTCCTGAACCCATCATTCCAAGCAATACCCAAAATGGAACATTACTTCTTCCGATGGATGAATTTCCTATACTCTTTGTACGCCTAAATGAACTAATTATGACAAAAAATATAATAATAAAGATTATAATGGGGGCCGATTTTGATTTCTTTGGATGTTTCTTATCATAATCACTTGCAGTAAATTCTTTTTTGCTTAAACTAATAAGTGTATTAACAGCTGCATCAATTCCTTTGTAAGTATTTCCCCTTTTGAATTCTGGAATCATTTCCACCTCTACAATACGCTTTGCAATAGCATCAGGAACAACACCTTCCAAACCATATCCGGTGGCAATAAAGACTTCCCCTTTAGAATCACTTGTTTTGGGTTTATATAAAATAACAATGCCATTATCAAATTTTGCATCTCCTATCCCCCACTCCTGCCCTATCTGAGTTGCATATTGATAGGGGGATTCTCCATCAAGTGATCGAACTGTAACAACAGCAATTTGTGTTTTAGTTGAATTACTAAGATCAACTAATTTGCTTTCCAATGCGTTCGCTTCTTCCGCAGTAAACACTGAAGCCAAATCATTCACCAGCCTGGGTGGAAATGGCTTTGTTGGTATAGCTGCAAATATTGGATTATTAAATAAATATAAACCAACAAATAGTATACAAATTAGTTTTTTCATGTTGCTATTTATTTCCAAAGGATATATCGTTAGATAATTCATTAACATCATCACTACTATAAGGGAAATATTGTTTTAATGCCTTTCCTGAAAGCAAAATACCTTCCGATAAACCTTCTGTAAATAATCCTTTCTGGAAGTTTTGAATAACAACCTCTTTAATCTCATCCCAGAAATTCGAAGGAACCACAGCATTAATTCCGGCATCGCCCAAAATTGCAAATTTATGGTCTACAACAGAGAGATAAAAAAGCACACCGTTTCGTGCTTTGGTTTTATGCATATTTAATTTTCTGAACAGATAGGCAGCTCTATCGAGTACATCTTCCTCACAATTATTTTCGATATGAACACGGACTTCTCCGGAGGTATCAGCTTCAGCCTTTTTAATTGCTTCAATTATCTGCGTCTTCTGTTCTGGTGTAAAGAAATTGTCGGGTTTCATAATTATTAATACTTAAAACTTAACTTCTGGAGCCTTTGCTGCCTGCTCTTCAGCTTTAAAATAGCCTAATTCTTCTCTGCCAGAAAAGAAAATCTTCTGGAACATATATTTTATATAGGCATTATATAGTTTTGCAGTTTCATTATATCTCATTCTTTCAACATTAATTCGGTTTTCTGTACCCTCAAGCTGAGCCTGCAATTCTAAGAAGTTTTGATTGGCTTTCAAATCGGGATAATTTTCAGAAATAGCTAATAATTTGTTTAAAGCTGAAGATAAACCATTTTGAACTGCCTGAAATTGTTCAATATTAGAAGCATTTAATTTAGTAGGATCGATTGTTATGGAAGTAGCTTTTGAACGGGCTTCAATAACTCTTGTTAAAGTTTCCTGCTCATGCTGCGCATAGCCTTTCACTGTATTAACAAGGTTTGGAATTAGATCCATTCTTCTCTGGTAAGATGATTCGACATTTGCCCATTGTCCTTTTGCCTCTTCCTGCAACTTAACAATTTTATTATAATGACTTACATAAGTCAAACCAATAATAAGGCCAACAAATACAATCAGGCCTATAATAATTAGTCCTTGTTTTTTCATTTTTTATTGTTTTTATAGAAATATGTAACAAAAATACAATTAATAAGTTTAAGAAATCAGATAGATTGGCATAGATTTGGTTAAAGAAAATTAAAAAATAAATCATGAGCAGAAAGGGCATATTACTTTTTTTGGTTTTAACTGTTATTATTCTGAACAGCTGCGAAAACCTAATCGATCCTACTAATTCTAAAGAAATTGCCGCAGGAATAGAAGGATCGTGGAAATGTGATGAAACCTTAAAATCACCAGATGAAGTATATTACACATATATTACTCTAAACGAAAACGACTCTACCAAAGTGATCATAAGCAACTTCAACGGACTTGGTGATAAATATGAAGTTACTGCTACTGTAAATGGCTATTCCATTACAATTCCAAACCAAACCTTGATTGATGGTTACAGTGCCAGGGGTTCTGGTACTATTTCTTCAGACCTCAGTGAAATAAACTGGGTATATTTTGTTGATGATGGAAGTGGCACGGAAGAGGAATTTGATGCAATATATACCTCTCAGTATTGATAATTCCACCTTTTTTTCGTACTTTAATTGCCAGTCACTCTAAAACCATCTATCATGGAAAGTCCCGACATTTTTAAAAATGGAATAATATTAGTCCCTGTTGATTATTCAGAAAATAGCACGCAAGCTTGTCGATATGCTGTAAAAATTGCAAATAAATCTGGTGGGAAAATATGTTTGTTTCATGCTTTTTACTCACCTGCTTTTGATTTGATTGAGCTTACTGGCGGCCTGCAAACACAGGAACAGCTTCGTGCTGATGTTACGGAAAAACTTGTTGAAAGTGAAAAACAAGACATGTTGAAATATATTGATAGTCTTTTCGAGTTTAATGAGTTTAAAGATTATGGTAGAGATAAAATCCAATTTGAAATAAAAGCAGGCCTGGCCAAAGATGAAATTATTGCCTATAGCGAAGAGATTTGTCCCGATATGGTAGTAATGGGTACCCACGGAACAGGCAAAAAAAGTACTGCCTTATTTGGCAGCATAACAGAAGCAGCTATTCTTAAACTTAAAGTTCCAGTAATAACAGTACCTGTAGAATATAAATTTGTTGGAGAAGAAAACCTACGAAAAATCGTGTATTTAACGGATTTTGATGAGTCTGATTTTGTGTCTATTAAGAATCTGATGCAATTCACGAGAATGTTCAACATGGCTATACACTGCATCCACATTGGACCTCGCACCGATAAGTGGGAAATGTTAAAAATGGAAGGATTAAAAGATTATTTTAAAAACGCATATCACCAGAATGATGTTGAATGTCATATCCTCGATCTTGAACCCGATCTTTTACAATCTATCGATAAATATGTAAAGGAAAATGATATAAATATGATTTCCCTAACCCATAAAAAAAGAAAACTGTTAGATAAGTTTTTTAAAACAAGTGTAGCTAAAAAGATATTTTATCATGCTGAAATCCCTTTACTGGTATTTCATTCATAAAAAAAAAAGAAGCAATCAACAGTTGCTTCTTTTTTTGTTATAATAAGGTATGTAATCTTATTCTTTATAAATCAATGCTACAGCATATGAAGAGATGCCCTCTTCTCGGCCAACAAAACCCAGTGATTCAGTAGTAGTTGCTTTAATCGATATGTTATCTGAATCTAATCCCATAACTTTAGCTAAAGTTTCCTGCATAAGAGGTATATACTCTTTTATTTTCGGACGTTGAAGACATACAGTAGAATCAATATTCCCAACTTTATATCCCTTTTTGCTTAATAAATCTATCGTCCTTTTCAGAAGCAGCTTACTGTCAATTCCTTTGAAATCATTAGAAGAATCAGGAAAATTTATACCAATATCACGCAAATTTGCAGCTCCAAGCAAAGCATCACAAATTGCATGGATTAAAACATCGCCATCAGAGTGAGCTACCGGACCTTTTTCGTGAGGTATTGCTAAGCCTCCTAGCACAAATTTTAATCCTGATTGAAGCTGATGGACATCATATCCGATACCAATCCTGAAATTCATTTATTCAAACTTGAAACCCAGAGTAAATCGCATGGTATTTGCTAATGGGTTTGTACGACCGCCAACAGCCGGGAATAAATATGAGAAATCAAGGGTAAATACATTCAGTGCAAGACCTACTCCAACTGTAAAATATTTAC